>JAYUSC010000051.1:0-13309 GCA_043755885.1 Pseudanabaena sp.
AAGCTTATGGCTTTGTGAATTTTATAAACTTTAGATCTAGATTACTTGCTTGTCTTTCTCATTAGATTTGCTTATCCCCATATACTCAGAAGAGCCAAACAGCCTGACATTATATTGGCTTTTTTTAATGATAACTCTGAAGAAGACGGTAGTGCATACGATAAATTTAAATCTATAACTGTTGGTCGAGGTATACCAAGTCAGTACATCGAAAAATCAACAACTACAAATACTTTTGCACTAAGTAACATAGCTTTAGGGATTTTGGGGAAAACAGGCAATACTCCTTTTACGTTGGCTGAACCATTACCTTATGCTGATTTAGTAATTGGTCTTGATGTTGCTCGTCAAAAAAAGAAAAATCTGGCAGGAAGCGTTAACGCTACTGCCATAGCCCGTATCTACTTTAGCAATGGAGATCTACTAAGGTATCGTATCCACGATGCTCCACTAGAAGGAGAAACGATTCCAGAGAATGTATTACAAAGTCTGTTCCCTATCACTGAATTTAAAGGTAAACGGGTAGTTATCCATAGAGATGGATTGTTTCGTGGTCAGGAGAAAGAGGTATTAAAATCATGGGCAAAACAAATTGATGCAGAGTTTTATCTGGTTGAAGTTATTAAAGATGCTGTACCGAGAATTTATTCCTTCACTGATGGAGAAGTGAAACAACCAGCTAAAGGTGATACTTTTGTGTTAAGTAATACTCAAGCTTTTTTGGTCTCATCATTACCGGCTTTCAAAAACTCCACGCCTAAACCTTTACAAATTCGCACTGAATCACCTTTTACAATTGAGCAAGCTGTTCACTCGGTTTTATCACTGACACTTTTGCACTATGGTTCACTGAGGGGAACGAGATCTCCAGTCAGTATTCACTTTAGTGACAAAATTGGCTATTTAGCTTTGAAAGGAATTAAGCCCAAAGACTTAGAGGGAACTATACCTTATTGGTTATAGGAGACTATCTATGCCCAATAGGGACAGGTAGAAAATGCACTCTATCAGCAGTCCTTAGAAATCAAAGAATGTATCGGAGACGTGCAGGGCAAAGCCGCGACCTTGCATCAAATGGCTGGTATCTATGCCCAACAGGGAGATGTAGAAAATGCGATCGCACAGATCCTCGCAAAAGAGTCAACCTCGCATAACACGACAGCACCAAGGCTTGAACGATCCGTTAACGAAAAAATTACGCTATGCTAAATAAGGTTTCTTAGAAAGATCCAAGGTAAGAAATGATCACCCAACCAATGGTGCAGCCATCGTCACTCATACCTATAGGGATGAATATTGTTCCTTTGGGTAATGTCTTTCTATTTCATCTCACAGATGATCTTCAAGATCGCCTAGAAAACCTTCTAGATTGGAAGAAAGCAGATGCCCTCACAAATGAGCAAATTGCCGAACTTGAAGGCATTACTGAACTATCTCGCATTTTTACCCTGATCAATGCCCAAATTGCTGAAAAAGCCGCATGGTGTCCCCTCAAACTAGAAAACTTGTCCGAGAACGCGCCCGAAGTCTCTGCGAATACTGCCATTCGCCAGAATATCTAAATAGCGATCGCTTTACAATGGAACATCTTTTGCCACAATCTTTAGGCGGTACAGATGCAGTAGATAATCTCGCGCTTGCTTGTTCACGATGCAATAGTCGCCGTTATAACTTTATGACTGGTATCGATCCTGAGACAGAAAGTGAAATAGCTCTTTTTAATCCACGACAGAAAAACTGGGCAGAGCATTATGTTTGGTCGGTTGATCGATTGGAGATTGTTGGCAAAACCCCGATAGGTCGTGCTACTTGCCACAGATTAGATCTCAATGACGATCGCCACAATGACAGATTTATTGTTAGAGCGAGAGCATTATGGCTCAAAGGTGGTTGGCATCCTCCCGATAGCGATCCGTGTTTGTAAACAGCACAAAAAAAAGAAGGCTCGCTTAGCGAGCCTTCTTCTTTTTATTTGCTTAAACTTGGTGCAGGTTGAGCTTGCAGACTTGCCAAACGCTTGTTATCACGCTTATTGGCTAAGACTGGCACTGCCTCACGCAAAGTTGCCGCGAGTTTTGTCGTCGTCGCATCATAGATTTGAGTCACGATTTTGGGATAGAAGCCGATCCCGATAATTGGAACCAACAGACAAGCGATGATAAACACTTCGCGAGGTTCTGCATCCACAAGATCTTGATGAGAAGTGAGTTCCGTATTTTCTTTACCGTAGAAAATTTCACGCAACATCGAGAGCAAATAGACGGGCGTTAAAATTACACCCACCGCCATTAGCAATAGAGCAATAACTTTAAATGTGCCGCTATAAGCATCGCTGGTCGCAAACCCCACAAAAATCATCACCTCAGCCACAAATCCACTCATCCCTGGTAAAGCTAAAGACGCGAGGGAGCAGGTCGTAAACATCGCAAAGATTTTCGGCATCTGCTGACCGACACCGCCCATCTCATCGAGGATCAGAGTATGCGTGCGATCGTAGGTTGCGCCGACAAGGAAGAATAAGCTCGCGCCAATTAGTCCGTGCGATATCATTTGCAACATTGCGCCGCTCGTACCGAGATCGGTGAATGAGGCTAAACCGATCAGCACAAATCCCATATGTGAGATCGATGAATAGGCAATTTTGCGTTTGAGGCTGCGCTGAGCAAAAGAAGTAAGCGCCGCGTAAATAATATTTACGATCCCCAAAATTACTAGGATCGGCGCAAAGTAAGCATGGGCTTCAGGAAGCATTCCTGCATTCATCCGCATCAGGGCATAACCACCCATTTTCAGCAAAATACCTGCGAGGAGCATGTGGACTGGTGCAGTCGCTTCACCATGCGCGTCGGGTAGCCATGTATGCAATGGGAAGATTGGCAGTTTGACTCCGTAGGAAATCAAGAATGCGCCGTAGGCTAATAATTGAAAAGTAAGTGGATAGTCTTTATTGGCGAGGGCAGTCATATCAAAGGTGACAGTATCGCCATAGAAAGCCATGGCAAGCCCAGCAACAAGGATAAATAATGAGCCGATCGCAGTATAAAGAATAAACTTGGTGGCGGCGTATAGTCGCTTATAACCACCCCAGATCGATAGTAATAGGTACACAGGGATTAGCTCTAATTCCCATGTTAGGAAAAACAGCAACATGTCCTGTACCGCGAATACGGCGATTTGTGCGCCATACATCGACAGTAACAAAAAATAAAATAAGCGTGGCTTGAGGGTGACGGGCCAGGATGCCAAGATTGCTAATGTGGTGATAAATCCAGTCAGCAAGACCAAAGGCATCGAGAGTCCATCAACGCCCACTGACCAATTTAGCCCCAGTTGCGGAACCCATGCATAGCTCTCAGCGAGCTGGAGGTTGGGGTTGCTGTAGTCATACTTTGTGCAGAAGGCATAGGCGATCGCCGCAAAGTCAATCAGTCCGACTACGAGTGCAAACCAACGAATGGTTTTGCCGTCACCTTTGTCTGGCACAACGGTGACCACGAGGGACATAACGATGGGAAAGGCAATGATAAACGTGAGCCAAGGGAAGTTTTCGAGATTTAACATATGCAAAAGTAACCGATGTAATAACCCACCCATTTTCTAGATAGTCATTTTACCTATCCTCACTTACCGACTTTGTAGTTGTTTATAGTTACTTAAACCTCTGCGATCGCAATAAATTTGAAAATTGCGACTGGGATCATTACGGTGTTAAGCATTAAGCATATTTAATAAATTTGGAGTCACCTCAAAATTTATTAAGAAATGTTAACAAATAGAGACAATTGTTTACATATTCTCTATTTGCCAGCCCTAAGGCTTTGGGCTTCCACTTTTCTGCTAATCTCGAAAGTGAATAAATTATTTTTTTAATAGAGAGATTTTAGGCATGAAAGCACTTATACGCTTTTCTGTTTTATTAGTGGCGATCGCGTCCATTTTGACAACTGGCTTTTTAGGTTCTTTTGGCACTAATGCTGCATTTGCCGAAGAATTACCTGCTACCAATTTTTACACTCAAGATCTTAGCAAAATCGACCTGAATAACGCTAATATCAACACTTTTCGTCAAGTACGTGGCATGTATCCCACTTTGGGACGCATCATCATTGAAAATTCGCCTTACAACTCGGTCGATGATGTCTTCAAAATTGCTGGATTAAATGAATCGCAAAAAGAACTGATCAAAGCAAATGCTGACAAGTTCACTGTCAAAAAGCCTGATGAGTCCATGGGACGTGAGCGCATTAACAATGCTAACTACAGGTTGTAATTAGTTAAGCGTTTTGCACCGTTAATAAAAAAGCAGCACTAAGTGCTGCTTTTTTATTAACGGTGCTATATGTTGCTAAAATGTTACACATCGCAATATAACGACAAATTCAGTCAAATTTAAATTTTAAAATCAGGTATAAATACATGGCGCTTTTCGGCTTATTTGGCAAAAAAGATAAAAAAGAAGAATCTGGTAATCCAGAAAAAACAGAATCTTCTTACTTCCTAGATCAAGACTCAGCAAAAACCATGGGCGACATTGACTACATGCGGACACCTAAAGCCGTAAGAAGAACATTCCCCACCGTTAATGGGGTCAAGGGTGCTGACATTACCAGTGCCTTCACCGCAACAGAAAAATTAGAAGATTCTAAAATTGAGCCTAAGAGCAATCAGCCATCTGAACCAGTTACTCCATCGACATTTGAGCCAAAAAAGCTCAATACCCGCGTAGATTCGAGCATGGATATGTTTCTTAACATGGCAAAAGATATCAAAAAGAAGTAAGTCTATAAAAAAGAAGCGACGCTTAGCGTCGCTTCTTTTTTATGAGCTTCGGAAAACCGTCTAGATCAGATTTTGTGCTAGTAGCCTATACACCGTAAACTATCTTAAGTAAGCTGACAGCAGATTCAGGCATGGCGCGAGGTTATTGGTATGGTGTTTAACTGGTTTCGGCGAAAGTTTGATGACGACAAAGATGCAACTAATCAACCTGTAGAGCCAGCCCAAACTGAAGAAACAACGCCTGACTCTAACCCTGTTGATGAGCCTATCGCATCGCCAGCATCACAAGATTTATTGAACTGGGCAAAAGCTGCCTATGCCAATGTGCAGCAACAGGTAGAAGTTGCTGAAGAAGCTGAAGAACAGATTGCTGAAGAAGCCATTCTAGAGCCTGAGATTGCCGAGTCAGAAGCAAAAATTGCTGAACCTGAAATTGTTGAAGCTGAGGCTATTGTTGAAGCTCAGCCTGAGGAAATTGCTCAGCCTGAGGAAATTGCTGAACCTGAAATTATAGAATCTGAGATTCAGCCTGTAGCTATAGAGCCTGAAAAAGAAATTACGGCTGAACCTGCGGCAGTTCCTTTTTGGATGCAGTCAGAAAGCGATCGCAACGCCCGTATTGCCGCCCTCGAAGCTACTGCGATCGTCGAACCTCAACCCGAACCCGCAGTTAAGCCCACATCTAGAAGCAAAGCCACGATCAAGTTTGACGAGGATTTCGTCTGGTCAGCCGAAGTCCTCGCCTCGCAAGGTCGCCGCCCCGATCAAATCTCGATCGAAGAAATCACATGGCTCAGTCGATTACGTCAAGGCTTAGATAAAACCCGTTTGTCTCTAGTTAATCAACTAAAAGCGATCGTTGGACAAGGCCCCCTCAGCGCTGACTCCGTTGATGATATTGAAGCCTTGCTCTTACAGGCTGATGTCGGCGTGAAAGCAACTGACCAAATCATTGCCAAGCTTCAAGACAAACTCCGCAAAGAAGTTTTACCACCAGAAGAAGCGATCGCCTATCTCAAACAGATTTTGCGAGAAATGCTTGATGTCAAACAGAAAAGCGGCGAACCAATTCCGATGCTGATCCCTGAAAAGAATCAACTGAATATTTGGTTGATTACGGGTGTAAACGGCGCGGGTAAAACTACGACCATTGGCAAACTTTCGCATCTCAGTGTCAAGTCTGGCTACAAAACCCTGATCGCAGCGGCTGATACGTTTCGGGCGGCGGCAGTTGAGCAAGTCAAGAGTTGGGGAAAAAGATCGAACGTAGAGGTGATTGCCAACCCAGCTCAAAATGCTGATCCCGCCGCCGTCGTCTTTGATGCAATTAACGCGGCTCAAGCCAGAGGCACGGAATTACTGCTCGTCGATACCGCAGGGCGCTTGCAAAACAAGAAAAATCTGATGGAGGAACTCAGCAAAATTCGCCGCATTATCGATAAAAAATCCACCGATGCAAAAATTGAATCCTTGCTAGTCCTCGACTCCACCCTCGGACAAAATGGACTCAAGCAAGCCGAAATCTTTGCTCAGTCCGCAGGGATTACGGGCGTGATTCTCACGAAACTAGATGGCACAGCAAAGGGTGGTGTTGCGATCGCAGTAGTGCAGCAGCTTGGTCTACCGATTAGATTTATCGGTGCTGGTGAAGGTATTGAAGACTTACGACCATTCTCTAGTTACGAATTTGTCGAGGCTTTATTGAGTAACTAACAAAGAACACCACACCCTGAACCATGACTAAACGCTGCTATGGAGTCGTGCTTCACATTGATATCATCGATGGCAAAATCTGGATTCAACAGGATGGCACTGAAATTGGATCAGCAAATGAGTTGGTTGAGTTGGGAGTTCCGAGGCAAGGTATCGTCTTAGGATTTGATCCGCCCAACCTGCGTCAATACACAGACTTTGCTATGAATTAACACTCAAATCCAGCTAAAAAATAAAACTGCGATCGCATTAAATGATGTCAAACAAATGCTTGGCTTATGAGATTTTCGCTAAATCGCTATTTGAATCAGTGCAGTAAAGGCGATCGCTTATAATTAGATGAGATTTACAGTAAATTGGGATGAGTGATCGCAGGAGTAAACCATATGACTCAAACAATTGCAAGAAAAGTATCACTTTATGATCGAGATCTGAATTTGTGGCTGGAAACAGCGATCGCGCAGTTAAAGAGTGGTAGTTTAGAGAACCTCGATATTGAAAATCTGGTAGAGGAGTTGGAAGGCTTGGCAGGTAGAGATCGGCGCGAGTTAAGAAGAAGGCTATCAACGCTTCTCGAACATTTACTCAAACGTTGTTATGTTAAAAGTGCCTATGACTATGCAGGATGGGAAATAACTATCGATCGCACTCGATTTGAAATAATCGGTATTTTGAGTCAGTCGCCTAGCCTGAAAAACTATGTAAATAGTGATGAATTATTTGAAGAAGCTTTTGCTCTTGCTTTGCGTACTGTAAGGAAAAATCAAGGGTATAAAAATGTTGATTTCCCCAACAACTGGAAATTTAATCGCGATATTGATGACATCTTAAATGTTGACTTTTGGGAGATTCTATAAAATGTAAGTTGAACTCGCTTCTCAAATATCCACATCACAAGCCGATCGCTATTTGCTAAAAGTAAAATCATGATTAGAGGGGCGATCGCATTAAATGATGTTAAACAAATGCTTGGTTTATGAGATTTTAGCTAAATCGCTATTTGAATAAGTGTAGTAGACGCGATCGCTTATAATTTAAATCAAGATTTAGAACAAATTGAGATGAGCAATCGCAGGAGCAACCTCAATGACTCAAACAATTACACGAAATACATCACTCTACGATCGCGATCTTGATCTGTGGTTAGAGACTGCGATCGCGAAATTAAAAGCGGGTGACTTTCACAATCTTGATATCGAAAATTTAATAGAGGAGTTAGAGGGTTTGTCGGGTAGTAACAAGCGCGAGATAGAGCATAGGTTGGAGCGTTTGATCGAGCATATTCTTAAGCGCTGCTATGTGAATAGGCAAGAATGTTATCGAGGTTGGCTATTGACAATATTCGATCAACGCAGAGATATTAATAAGCTTCTTCGCCAATCTCCAAGCCTCAAACGTCACTTCTTAAAAATGTTTGATGATTGCTTTGAAACTTCTTTAAAACGACTCAAGATTGAATACCCCGATTACCAACTCCCTGATAAATGGCAATTTGGGAGCGATATTGACACGATGCTAAATGTTGATTTTTGGGAAGAGTCATAATTGGTAAATTGCGATCACTATTCAACAAAAAACCACAAAATAATCGCAATTTGCCAGAAGTAAAATCATGATTAGAGGGGCGATCGCATTAAATGATGTTAAACAAATGCTTGGCTTATGAGATTTTAGCTGAATTTCTATTTGAATAGTTACTTGAAATTTTAATAATGGTAACGAATCTGAACTAGTAAAAGTGTATCATTCTCGATTTTGTAAAGAATCCTATGCTCATCGTCAATGCGTCTAGACCAATATCCCGATAATCCATGTTTTAATGGTTCTGGTTTGCCTATGCCACTATGAGGATTACGTTGGATATCTTTGATTAGATTGTTAACTCGATTGAGCATTTTTTTGTCTGTTTGTTGCCAGTAAAGATAATCTTCCCAAGCACGTTCTGAGAAAAGTATCTTCACTCGATTAGCTCCCGTACAGTACCACCTCCAGATTCTAATTCAGCGATCGCCTCAAAAATCCGTTTGGCATTATTCCGACTCTTTAAGAGGTAAGCTGTCTCTGTGAGGGATTCATAATCTTCAAGAGATAGAAGCACTGCTGATGGTTGCTGATGGCGCGTAATGATAACAGGATCATGGCGATCGCATACTTGATCGATCATTTTTGCCAAGTTACTCTGTGCATCAACATAAGAGATTGCATTCATAAAGTTGTCGATCTGCTATTGCTTGCTAGATTGTTAACGATTATATCTTTTACCTCAATCACCGATCGCAATTTGCTAAAAGTAAAATCATGATTAGAGGGGCGATCGCATTAAATGATGTTAAACAAATGCTTGGTTTATGAGGTTTTAGCTAAATCGCTATTTGAATAAGTACAGTAAGGCGATCGCTATTTCAAATTTTTGAATCATTTGGGCATCGGAACGCTTAAATCTTTGCAAATTTTTTTTGCTAGGTTTTCATCGATTTCAGTATGACGCGGTATGGATGAGCGGCGATTTTGGCTAGGATTTCCCCACCATGAATGTCTTCCACCTTCTCTAATCAGTTCACAGCCATGATTATGAAGATGACGCAGTAAGTCAGAACGTTTCATAGTGCTATTAGTTCTTCTTCATAAACACCGCCAGCAGCTTCTATTGCTTCATAACGATTAAAGTCAAGTGCTTCTTTTAGGGTTATACGAAGGCTTTCTAAAAGTTCTTCTTTTGTGGATTCTTGACAATTTACGCCTGATATTTCTTCAATCCAACCGATCCACCAGTTGTTAGATTGCTTGATAACGGCGGTAAATGATTCTTTCATGATGGCGAATATCCTCAATGATTCGTATTTATCATAACTTATCCGCAATCTTTATAGAATAAAGCGATCGCCTATTTATCCCATAAACACCGATCGCAACTCAAATAACCACATCACAAGGCGATCGCAGTTTGCAGAAAATAAAACTGCGATCGCATTAAATGACGTTAAACAAATGCTTGGCTTATGAGATTGTCACTAAATCTCTATTTGAATAAGTGCATTAAATACGAGCTTTTGAGGACAAAAACTAAACCAACTTAATCGAATTGACAAATCTTTTCGCTTCCCCTACTTGCACAGAAATTAAAGAGGCGATGATTATCAGTTATTCGCAAATCGCGGCGATGCCAGACTAAATCGATCTCATTTCTATTCATCGGCGAAAAAGTCTGAGTCAATTTTTTTAACCTCATACTGGGAAATAACTGATACCCCTAGATTGTAGTCAATCATGAACTGGGTCAACTGTTCACCATCCAACAAGACAACCTTTGTATCTCTCATGTTTTTAGCATATTCATGAGCTTCTCTAGAAAAATTGGAAGTTGTAATAAACACACCCTTTTTTGCGCCTTGACCTGCCAATGCACCCACAAATTTTTGAATTTCAGGACGACCAACGGTTCCTTCCCATTTTTTTGCTTGGATATAAATTGCATCTAAGCCAAGTTTATCTTCTTTGATAATTCCATCAATTCCCTCATCCCCACTTCTACCGATCGCCTTTCCTGCATCTTGAATTGAGCCACCATAGCCCATCTTGACTAACAATCTCACCACGAGCTGCTCAAAAAACTCAGGCGTACAATCTTTCACAAGAGTCAATAGATCTTGAGCTAAGGCTAATTTTAATTTTTGATAAACTGCATCTAAGGCTTCCTCTGGAGAGATCTGTTCAATTAAGTTATCTTGAGATGGCAGATCAGAGATGTCAGTAGTATTATTAGCCCCTCTAAATGTTTAATACTCGGCAAACTGCTTAAGAAATTTAGAATTAATTTGAAGTGGCTTGTGGCTGAGAACTTCTTTACCTCTGGTTGTAATCTGAAAAATAGAGCGCCGAGGAGACTCCAATAAACCTGCTTTGAGTAGATGTGTTTTTGTCCAACCAACTCGATTATCAAAGAGTCGCATTTGTCCACTAGGTAACAACTCTTTTCTATCATCCTCAGATAATTTAAAAAACTTTGCCAAGTATTCCACACTTTCTCTAAAAGAATGCTCATTTCCATCACTGGCGAGTTGCATTAAAGGTAACATAATCGATTGAAAATCGGGAACTGTCATAGTAAAAAGATTAGTGATATATAAAGTTTAGATGATTAATTTCATTTTCACACTCTACACTAAAACAGTTAGTGCCATGAGTTATTCTCACTTGATTGAATAGGTGGCAATCGTTTTTCCGCGCTTTTTTTGTCAGGATTGTAGAGCTAAACTAAGTAAGAGGGGGGTATAGAGTAAAGCAATGGCATACTAGCGATAGCTGAATTATCACAAAAAACTATGTCAGATTCTGATTCTGATTATTTTACTTGCACAGAGATTTAAAGAGGCGATCGCCTCAATTAATTGATCTTGACTTCCTCGGCGCAGGCGCACCACGCAACATACCCTCAGTACTCAGATCCTCATCAAGATCTTCCCAATGAATACCATAACCACCACCGCAGACTTCCCAATTAGCAAGCTGCTCACTAGTTCCATTCAATAACCTCGGATACCACACCAACGGAACTACAATTGCCCGACCATCCATCAGATCGACAGCGATCGTATCTTCAGTGAAGCTAACATTCTTAACTCTCTCATCCGTCTTAATCACCAAAGTACTCATACCAAGCCTCCAATAATCGAACATCAATGTTCGATTACCATAGATTGCAACTTCCTTAACTCTTTAGCAGGAAACCCAATATTTTGAGCCAAGCTAACTGACTGCAACCAAAACTTAGCGGTCATGTTATCGCGATCGATATGAATATGCGGTGGTTCATTTGGTTCGTGACTGTAAATATAAAAACGATATGCACCAATCCTTAAAATCGCTGGCATAACTTAAAAATAACACAGGGTAATTCTTGGCTAATTAAAATATACCAATATGCGATCGCACTTTACTTTCACAGAGATTAAAGATGTGACTCATTAAAATTAAAAGCGATCGCAAAAAATTAATCGTATTTTTTGTCCAACTAAGGCTACACTGTTTGACTAAATTAGCTTTAGTTCAAACCACCTAGCGTTGCAGCATTGGTATGTCTCTATCATTGCCACCTAGAAATAGATCGCTCCCAGCACAGGACATAGACAATACGTCTGTGATGGTGATGAAAGATCTCAAAGACCTGCTCAGGCGCATGAGTCAGGATCAAAATAAAATCCATGAGCTGCTTAGCTTTTTGGGTTACGCTCTCCGCAGCTTTAGTAATCTCAACCAATTTTTAGAATTAATCCCCCTAATCGCCAGCCGTGTCACTGACTCTGATGGTGGGGCGCTAATTTTGTTTAAGGCAAGTGGGCAGATGCGCCTAGAGTCTCTGCATTGTCCTGAGCGCAATCAAGGCGGCATGAAAGCTCAACAGGTCAGAACTGCGATCGAACGGGCAATCCAGCAGGTTTTAACAGGCAGTCCGACCGCTCTTGATGAAATGGTTAGCCGCTACCTAGGTACAGATGTGCATTTATATGGCACATCGGTTTTAGTTAAAAATGCCGTGCGCGGTCGCCTGTATATATTCAGTCGCAAACCTGATTATATTTGGACAGATAATAAGCGGACTTTGATGCGCCTAGTCGCCGATCAAACTTCTGTCGGTTTGGAAAATCATGAACTCACTACCGAATTAATCAAAAAAGAGCGTCAAGATCGCGAGATGGAGATTGGTGCAGAAATTCAACGCCAACTCTTGCCACGTAACTGTCCCAAAATTCAAGGTATTGAGATCGCAGCCTGCTGCTCCACGGCTAGTCGAGTTGGGGGTGATTATTATGATTTTATCCCGATGCAAAAAGGCGATCGCTGGAGCTTTGTCGTCGGCGATGTGATGGGCAAAGGTGTTCCCGCAGGCTTAATTATGACCATGACAAGGGGAATGCTCCGAGCAGAAGTACTAAATAACCATTCACCTAGCAAAATTTTGGAGCATCTCAATGAGGTGATGTATGAGGATCTAGAGAAATCCCATCGCTTTGTGACCATGTTCTATTCAGAATATGATCCCGCAACCCAAATTCTTGCTTTTAGTAATGCCGCTCATACTCCTGCTTTGCATTGGCGAGCCAAGACCAAATCGGTACATGCCCTTGACACAATGGGCGCATTGATCGGCTTAGAGGCTGGCTCGAAGTATGAAGAAAGCAGCACTCACCTCAATTCAGGCGATGTGGTCATCTATTACACCGATGGCTTTACGGAGGCGGCCAGTCCAGAGGGTGATCGCTTTGACGAAGAAAATCTCCGCAAAGCTCTAGACTGGGCTTGTCAAAATTGTTTTCCGCTTTCCGATGATGTGACTCGCCCACAGATGATTCTTGACTACATCTTCCAAGAAGTGCAAAACTTCATTGGAGAAGGGCATACTCATACTGATGACATGACCCTAGTGGTTCTGTATATCAAAGACAAATCTCTAACCAATTAACCCAAGACTAAAAAATACACTAGAACACTATGTTTGACTTAGCACAGCATTTAGTTCCTTCTGACTTATCGCTCCATCTTTCTGCGATCGATATTTCTAGCAATTTACATTTGAATATCGCTGATCTGCATTCGCATATAGATATGGATTTACTTGCTCAACAATATAAGCCAACTGATATTACGGGAGATGTCGGTAAAGGTTGGAGTAATTTTGTGAAAACTGGTCAAATTTGGGCACTCATAATTGGTGTTGCGGTTGGATACCTATT
This sequence comes from Pseudanabaena sp., assembly GCA_043755885.1. Lineage (GTDB taxonomy): Bacteria > Cyanobacteriota > Cyanobacteriia > Pseudanabaenales > Pseudanabaenaceae > Pseudanabaena. Next base: position 13,224 of record JAYUSC010000051.1, read on the forward strand.
TAGAAGTATTACCAATTCTTAAGGAATGAAAATTAAATAACCTGTGCATATAAAACCCAAGATTGTTGCGGCGGCAAAGCCCGCCG
>JAYUSC010000052.1:0-2336 GCA_043755885.1 Pseudanabaena sp.
AAAACCAAAAAAAACAAAGCGCCCGCGTAGCGGGCGCTTTGTTTTTTTTTGGTTTTGGATTAAACTGTAGCTACAGGCTCTTTAGCGAGAAACTTCTCAAGCTCACTAATTGCCTCAGCGTCAACCTTCTCTTGCATAGGACAGAACTTCGGTCCACACATCGAGCAGAACTCTGCGGTTTTATAGATATCCGCTGGCAAAGTCTCGTCATGATATTCCTTCGCACGTTCTGGATCGAGCGACAGCGCAAACTGCTTGTTCCAATCGAAATTGTAACGCGCAGTCGATAGCTCATCATCGCGATCGCGGGCATTAGGACGATGACGCGCAATATCCGCAGCATGGGCGGCAATCTTGTAGGCAATCAAGCCATTGCGGACATCTTCAGCATTTGGCAAACCGAGGTGTTCCTTTGGTGTGACATAGCAAAGCATGGCAGTACCATACCAGCCAGCCATCGCTGCACCGATCGCCGAAGTAATGTGGTCATATCCAGGGGCAATATCTGTCACCAAAGGGCCAAGCACATAGAAAGGCGCTTCAGAGCATTCTTCCATTTGCTTACGCACATTGAACTCGATCTGATCCATTGGCACATGTCCAGGACCTTCGACCATGACTTGAATATCATGTTCCCAAGCACGGCGAGTTAGATTCCCAAGGGTTTTTAGTTCGGCAAGCTGAGCTTCATCAGAGGCATCATGCAAGCAACCTGGACGCAGCGAGTCACCAAGACTAAAGGACACATCATGCTTCTTAAAGATTTCGATGATGTCATCAAAATGGGTGTAGAGCGGATTTTGCTTGTGATGATGCAACATCCAACGCGCCAAAATCCCACCACCACGGGACACAATCCCTGTGAGACGGTTCTTGACAAGAGGAAGATGCTGGATCAAAATTCCTGCATGAATAGTTTGATAGTCCACACCTTGCTCGGCGTGCTTCTCAATGATGTGCAAGAAGTCATCAGGTGTGAGGTTTTCCATTGTCCCATGCACACTTTCGAGGGCTTGGTAAATGGGAACCGTACCGATGGGAACAGGTGAAGCCTTGATAATGGCAGTCCGAATCACATCAAGATCGCCGCCACCTGTGGACAAGTCCATCACCGTATCAGCGCCATATTTGACTGATAAATGTAACTTCTCAACTTCTTCGTCAATGTTAGAAGAGTTAGGAGATGCACCGATGTTGGCGTTAACCTTGCATCGGAAGGCGATGCCAATGCCCATTGGTTCAAGATTTGTGTGATTCTTGTTGGCGGGAATGATCGCCCGACCTCTAGCGACTTCAGCGCGTACCAGTTCGACAGGCAGATTTTCACGCCATGCCACATACTGCATTTCTTCGGTGATGATGCCTTGACGAGCGCAATGCATTTGCGTACCGCGATATTCCCCGCGCCTTGTGGGTGCAGAGGGGAGTTTCAAACCAACTGTCATGTAAATTTCCTCAAATAGTTTGCTTTCCTACGCCGATGTCAATCGGTTCAGGTTCCAAGGATCTGCTCTCAGTCTAGTTATTTCTAGACACTCCTAGCGTCTTATTGATCATAGCATTGCTAAGAAGCAAGTAGCGGCGCAAAGCGCCGCTACTTGTTTACAGATAAATACATAAAAGTGCCGCAAAGCAGCACTTTCATGTATTTCTTTGGGTTTTGATTAATCAAAATCAATATTGTCGTAAAGATCGGCTATTTTTATTTGCAGATCCAAGAACTGTAAGGCGATCGCAATATTTGGATCATCGTATTCAGAGAATGACCATTGATTGACAGCGGTTTTGAAGTAATGCTCAACATGGATACGATATTGATCGATCAAGAGATATTCCTGAAAAGTATTGATGGTGCGATAATTAGCAAACTTTTCGCTGCGATCGTAATTTTGCGTAGATCTAGATAACACCTCCGCAATGAAGTAAGGATTTGTAATCGTGTCTTTGCGTCCAGTTTCCATTGTCAGAGGCTTGGCTGCAACCATCACATCAGGATAGGTATGCACCTTAATATCAGGAATCCAAAGCCGTTGATCGGCAGAAAAAAGACGATAAGGTTTACCACGCAAAGCAGGTTTGAGAAATGCTAGCAAATTGACAGCAATTTCATTGTGGTTTGGGGTTCCGCCAGTCATTGGAATAATTTCTCCATTACGATATTCACTACGAGTTTCCGAAGCTAGCTCTAGCTCTAGATATTCGTCAACGGTATAGGTCTTTTTAGCAAATTGAGTAACCATGATGATTTAACGCCGATCGCGTCCTGATAAAGTTTACATGTAAGTACTTGTGCTAAATAAATTACCCAAACCCGTAAAGTTGCGCCCCTGAGGGGC
>JAYUSC010000053.1:0-2332 GCA_043755885.1 Pseudanabaena sp.
AACAAGGGGCTTAAGCCCCTTGCCTGTACCTCACCAGTGTGGAAATTGCTATATAACTTCTCGAAATTGACAAAATAATATGTCATTGACACTATATCAACATCTTCTATAAAGTAATCCTAATCATGAGGATCTGATCATGTCGGAAGTAGTTGCAGAAATGAGTAAAGCACGATCGCTCTATGATCGGGATATTTTGCTGTGGGTAGAAGATACCGTTACCAAACTTAAAGCAGGAGATTTTGAGGGTTTGGATATGGATAATTTGATTGAAGAGGTGGAATCTTTGGGTATTTCGCAGAAGCATCAACTTTATAGTCGTTTACTAGTTTTATTAGAACATCTCTTAAAGCGTCTATATGTACCTTTGTCCGATGATTATCGAGGTTGGGAACGAACGATTCGCAATCAACGAAATGCTTTAGAATATTTGCTCAAACAAGTGCCAAGCCTCAAAATCAGATGGGATGATAGTTTTACTGATGCATGGCAAGTCGCTCTAAAAACTGTGCGAAAAGAATATCGACAGGTGAATTTCCCCGATTGCTGGTCATATTCTACTGATATTGAAACCATTCTTAATCACGATTTTTGGGAAGAGTAATCTGGGCAAAAAATATTTACAGTGGAGATGGTTTGGCATTTGCAGCAATATGTTGATACTCCCCACCACAATCTTGAATCGCAAATGTTGCCACCCTATCAATCAGTCCGTGGCATAATTCAGTATCATCCTTGATAATCTCAATCATCTAACTGAATATTTATGGCTTTGAATGTTGGCGATCGCGCCCCAGATTTTAGCGTTGCTGACACCCATGGCAACATCGTGAACCTTGCTAGTCTCAAAGGTTCTCGCGTGGTTCTATATTTCTATCCTCGCGATAACACCCCTGGATGCACCAAAGAAGCTTGCGGCTTTCGCGATAACTATGCTCAGTTTCAAGCTAAAAATACGCTGATTTTTGGTGTCAGTACTGATGATGCTAAGTCACATCAAAAATTTACCGAACAATTTGATTTACCATTCCCATTACTCTGCGATGTCGATGCTGAAGTTGCCACCGCCTACGAGAGCTATGGCAAAAAACAAATGATGGGTAAAGAATACATGGGTATCTTCCGTAATACCTTTGTGATTGACGCAGAAGGTAAAATCGAGAAAATTTATCTCGCGGTCAAAGCCGAACCCCACCCCGCCCAAGTTCTGGCTGACATCTAAGGCGATTTCTTCTTTGAAATTTACCCCACCCTAACCCTCCCCTTGCAAAGGGGAGAGAACAAGATTTCTGGTTTTCCCCCTTTGCAAGGGGGAATTAAAGGGGGTAAGTCCGACTTATATCTAGACGATGAGAGATTATTCTTTGCTTGATAGCGCCAAGCGCCGTAAAATTTCTGAGGTATAAACATTGAACTCAAGCAAAAGTAAGACTGAAAACTCAAATAAATTAACTAATTGGGTAATTCGCGATCGCAAATTTATTTGGGGCGATCGCACTTATCTAATGGGCATTTTAAATATTACGCCTGATAGTTTTAGTGATGGCGGTCAATTTAACTCACGGGATGCGGCGCTGCGACAGGTTGAGCAAATGTTGCCATATATCGACATGCTTGATATTGGCGGCGAATCGACAAGACCCAATGCTCAGCCAGTTAGCGAGATTGAAGAATGCGATCGCATTTTGCCGATTATTCAAGCTGTGCGCGAAACCTATGCCAACTTGCCAATCTCCGTTGATACCGTCAAGGCAACTGTGGCAAAATCTGCGATCGCCGCAGGAGCCGACATGCTCAACGATGTGTCCGCAGGGAGATTTGATCCTGAAATGTTGCCTCTGGCGGGAAAATTGCAAGTACCAATTTTTCTGATGCATATGCAGGGTGAGCCGCACACGATGCAAACCCATCCGAAATATCGCGATGTCGTGCAGGATATTCAGCAATTTCTCACCGATGCGATTTTGGTCGCCAAAGCTTGCGGTATTCCTAAACATTTAATTGCGATCGATCCAGGGATCGGCTTTGGTAAGACCCTTGACCATAATCTGCAAATTTTAAAAAATTTGCGAAGCTTTAAGGAGATCAGCGCCCCCCTATTACTAGGCGTATCGCGCAAAAGCTTTATCGATAAAATCTGCGATCGCCCTGATCCTTGCGATCGGCTATTTGGGACAATCGCCTCCTGTAGCGCCTGTATCGCAGGTGGCGCAGATATCTTACGAGTACATGATCCCAAGGAAATATTTGATGCTTGTCGTGTTAGTGACGCAATTTTTCGATCGTAAATAAAAATCAAAACCCAAAAAAGCTGATTCCCCCGCGAAGCGGG
>JAYUSC010000054.1:0-5369 GCA_043755885.1 Pseudanabaena sp.
ATGTCGTTACAAAGCTCAGCGTGCTTCCGATGCAATAGCAGGATTAGCTGAGAAGCCCACCCTATACTCGTCCGCGAGTTAGGGATGGGAGTCGTCACCGTTTGCAATATTTTTCTACCGTCGTCAATAATTCTTTTTCGCCAAACGGTTTGGTTAGGTATTCAGTAGCACCAACCATCCTTGCTTTGACGCGATCGATAAAACCATCTTTTCCAGTCAGCATAATAATCGGCACCTTCGCAAACGCAGTAGACTTACGGAGCATTCCACATAACTCATATCCATCGATCTCTGGCATCGTGATATCACACAAAATCAGATCAGGATTATGTTGAAAAATCAAGCTTAAAGCTTTAATCGGACTAGATACCGCCATAACTTGAAAGCCGTGATTATGCAGAATATATTCAACAGCTCGACAAATTGTCACACTGTCATCAATGCATAAAATTTTGGGCGACTTCACTTTTACTTGCTGCGGTACACTCATCGCTAATGGCGTAATCGCAACTTGCCCATGTGCGATCGCATCGTAGATCATCTGACTAATATGGCTAACATCTTGCCCCGCGTACCTTGACAACTGACGGATCGTCGTTTTGCCATCAATCCAAGTATTTAAGAGCGGTAAAGTCTCCTGAGTGAGTAATACGGGACATTGATCGATTGACTGTAAAACTGGATAAAATCTCTTCCATTTCTGAAGCTGTCGCGAATATTCAGAACTATTCTGTGAAAACTTAAATTTTGTTAGCTTTGGTGTAAGTGCAGCGCTAATTTCAAAAACAAAGGTTCCTTGATAGAGACCAATAATGTCAAAAAGCACCTCTCGGATTGTGCTTTCAAGAATCGACTTAGCCTGATCAGGTGTGAGGATTTTGGATTCTAGGAGCGCCCAAATCTGACCATACTCTAAAACATTAATCCCCAATTTCGAGCTAGATAAATTATCCAGCGCTTGTTCTAAACCTAATCCATGCAAATAATCGCGTAGACGGGTCAAGTTGCTATCAGTATCGGTGGCGTAGATCAATTCCCCGTTGTCAAAAAATAAAAACCAGAATTTTCCTGTACTGGATTCAATCAACAACTCTCCAGTTCGTTGCCCAAACTCGATCAGGTGAATAATGGTATGTACGTCAATTTCTCTGAGCGTGCCTTGCATGAGGTGTTACAAATTTAAGTTTTGTCTTTGGATGTAAGTAGCTAGGTGCAATTAAATATAAAACCCCAGAATGTGTGCCGCCCGCTACGCGGGCGGTACACATTCTGGCTCTGGTTTTTTAATTGTGCCGAAGTAGTTAGAGAGATTCGTCCACATTACCAGAATTTCTTTTCGCACCTTGATTTTAAGGCTTTTTAGCAGCAATGCTCACGATAAAAGTCACAAAAAAAGAGCGATATGCGCTCTTTTTTTCTATAAAGGTGGTATACGGGCAATCACGCCACTTTTTAGTGGTTCGGGGCGCTCTTTCCAAGCCAGCATCCCATCAGGGCGATCGCCATATATTTCGGCACAAGACAAGATTGCCGATGCGGTTGTGGGTATATTTTCAGGATCACTGGGCAGATCCCCGAATAGGTATGAGTATTTACCTTGAGAGGCAAAGGCTACCGCACAAGCGTGGCTACAAGCGCTCATGCAGGAGACGGCGCGAATCTCAAACTGCGATCGCAATTCCCAATTTTGATGTAATTGAGACAGCTCTTTTAGTAATATTTCACCACCACTCACACCGACCTTTTTGCCATTTTGCCAAGTGCCAGCACAGGTCGTACAAACTAATAAACTATGGGTCATTTTCGATTGATTATTTGTCGCCGCTAGGTGACGAATTGTAGAGAGCATCAAGTCTTGAGCGAGCATCATCGACATTAATTGATTTAATTACCATTAATGGTTCATCGATATATTTGCCATCTTTATCCCATAATTCAGGATGAGCATATTGAGGAGCGACGCGCCGACTACGATTGCCCTGATAGCCTCGTGAATCATTTTGAGAAAGCGCGATCATGCTGCGAATCAGATTGCTGATCGCGAAGATGGAAAGAATCGTAAAAGCGAGTATATAAAGAATCTGTACCATATCTACGTTCCTGAAAAAATATCTAAATTGAGTGAACTGAGGTTTAAGAACCCATTTAAGAATTGTAGTTCTGCCCCCCTAGCCCCCCAATTCTGGGGGGAACCATATTTAAGTCCCCCAGAATTGGGGGATTTAGGGGGCTAGACACCTAGAACTTTAAACGAGATTTTAAGTGTCATGCAATTCTTAAATGGGTTCTAAGGGACTTATCAAAATTAAAGTTTTAAATTGCTTGATTACGATAGTAGCGCATCCCTACGGCTTGACACTCCATAAGTAGCTGATGCCAAGGTCTCATCGTGGTCATGTCTACACCAACTTGATGCCCAGTCACCCGAAACAAGGCGGTGGCAGCCGCAACTTCTTTGAGCGCATTTTCAACTCGTTCTAGCAAATTTTGCTGATCTGATTCTTGTAAGAAATTTAAGCGTTCATTGAAGAGTAATTTCTGAGAGCGGTTAAACCAATATGTGAAATCTTCTAGTAATGGCTCTAGAAGTTGTCTGAGCATTTCAGGATCAGGACTAGCAGTATTACTCATGGGGCGGATCTCCATCAACAATTTTTAATCTGTATATGGTGTTTAAAGGCAATATTTTTTTATACTGAGTATTATAGCATTTCGTTACTTTTCTTAACATTAAACAAATATTATGACTTTCAATCTAAATGTTGAGTCTGCTGATGCTTCGGCGAACGCGATCGCAATCCAGCATTTAATCGATGTGGTGGCAAAGTTGCGATCGCCTGATGGTGGATGTCCTTGGGATTTGGAGCAAACACCCGAAAGCTTGATCCCCTATGTGATCGAGGAAGCCTATGAGGTGGTTGAGGCTATTCAGAGTGGTGATAGTAAAGCGATCGCAGAGGAGTTAGGCGATTTACTATTGCAAGTGGTTTTGCAGTCGCAGATTGCTAGCGAAACTAATCAATTTGCGATCGCAGAAGTTGCCGAAGCGATCGCTCAAAAATTAATTCGTCGGCATCCCCATGTATTTGGTGATCTTAAGACTGAAAATATGGAGGAAATCCATCAAAACTGGGAGAGGATTAAGGCTGAGGAAAAAGGTGAAGATTTGGCGGCAACTCAAAAACTGAGCTATAAACTCAAACGCTATGTGCGATCGCTGCCGCCCTTAACGGCGGGTATGAAAATATCGCAAAAAGCGGCGGCAAATGGTTTTGAATGGGAAAATGCCGATGGGGTTTGGGCGAAATTTCATGAGGAGTTGGATGAGTTGCGCCATGCTCTAGAGCATGAATCCAAGGAAAACCAACAGGCGGAGTTAGGCGATTTATTATTTACGCTGATTAATGTGGCGCGTTGGTACGATCTCGATCCATCGGCGGCGCTGCAATCAACTAATCGCAAATTTATTCAGCGGGTTGAGGTGATTGAGTCATTATGCGATCGCCCGATCAATAGCTTTACACCTGAAGAGCTAGACAATCTCTGGCAACAGGCTAAAGCAAAACTCAAATAAAAAAGCCTCGCTAAGCGAGGCTTTTTTTATTTGTCAGCAGGGGTATCTGGACGTAGAAAACGGGAATCAGAAATTTCGATTAACTTATCGATTGATGTTTCAGCTAAAAGTTTGCGGGCTTTAGCGAGATATTCTAAGTGGGGGCATTGATCACCGAGGACACAGCCATTGGTGCATTCTTCTTGACAATTGACTTGACGCGACATGAGTTTTGGAGCAGTTTATAAACTAGAATTCAAGGCTACAATATTATCGATAAATAAAAAAGCAGCGCGTAGCGCTGCTTTTTTATTTTATATATGCGGTCAGAGAGACTCGAACTCTCACAGCTTTCGCCACCACCACCTCAAGATGGCGTGTCTACCATTCCACCATGACCGCAATTGCTTTTTTAGTGCTTAACCATATTACAGCAATAGTGCAAACACGCAATACACAAAAATCAAAAATCTGTACCGCCCACTGGGCGGGCGGTACAGATTTTTGATTTTTAAAAAAATGCTGCTTGCAGCACTTTTTAAAAATCCAATATGTTATTTTGATCGTAAATTGCTATAAGCAACAAAACTCCAAACCCCAAACCTCAATGTCTGAATCATCTCTAGAATCATTGCAACAAGAGCAGGTCAAAAAGCGATCGCCTAAACGGTGGGTTCTGCCTATGGCGATCGCAGGTATCGTGAGTGCTAGTTTTTACGGCTCAGTTTGTGCTGCATTATGGTTTGGGCAGACGAGATTAGTTTTTTCACCAGTTAAGGAAATCACGACTACACCGACTGAATTTAATGCCAAGTATGAGGATGTCTTAATTCCTGTCAAGAGTGCGGATGGAAAAACAGAAAATATTCATGGTTGGTGGTTGCCCAATGCCAAACAAGAAGCAACAAGTAATTTAGGCGATCGCAAAGTGATCTTGTATTTGCATGGCAAGGGCAAAAATATTAGTGCCAATGCCAAACATGCTAATCGCTTAATGCGAATGGGCTTCTCGGTCTTAGTAATTGATTATCGTGGCTATGGCCGAAGTGACGGCGGCTTCCCCACAGAGTCATCAGTTTATACCGATGCTCAGACGGCTTGGGATTATTTAATCGAGAAGGGTTTTAAACCAAGTCAAATCATGATTTATGGGCATTCGTTAGGTGGTGCGATCGCAATCGATCTGGCGCTAAAACACCCTGACGCTTTTGGAATGATTGTTGATGCTTCATTTACATCGATGAGCGAGATGGCTCAACTCGATTCTAAGTACAGAATTTTCCCGATCGATTTGTTAATTCATCAGCGTTTTGATGCGATCGCAAAAGTGCGATCGTTGGCTATACCCGTACTCTACATTCACGGCACTGCGGATGAATTAATTCCTGCGGCGATGGCTCAGCGCTTGTATGAGGCAACACCGACCAGAAAGCAAATTGTTCTCATTCCCAATGGTGGACATAATAACAACGCCTCTACCAACGAGCCGTTATATTTAAATTCCATTCGTAGCTTCTTTAAGTTATAACTGACGTTCTGTGGAAGTTAATAAAGCACTCACCCCTAGCCCTTCTCGCGCAGGAGAGGGAACAAGAAAATATTAGGTTTTTGCTCCCCCTCTCCTGCGGGAGAGGGGGCTGGGGGGTGAGGTTTCCACGTTGCATCAACTTAGTCGTGTGACTGGGCTGGGGTTGCCAGAAATTGCGGAATTGAGAAATATGCGATCGCAAAATCAATAAGTCAATAAGCCAATAACCTATATCGCTGTAGGGGCAAAGCATTCCCGCAGAGATTTATGCTTTTAACCAAAATCATC
>JAYUSC010000055.1:0-5366 GCA_043755885.1 Pseudanabaena sp.
CAAGAGCATTCTCAAATACTTTAGGTAAAATTTCAGAGATTTGATTTTTTAAGCTCGGTGCATCTTCCAAAATATCTTTGATGTCGTTACGAAAAGCTCTAATTTCTCTTTGCCAACCGACATAACATTCTGGTAATGGAACATAACAACGTTTGAGTAAATGCTCAGTCAATCTTCTTAATAGACTTCTTATCGCATTACGCTGACTCTTACCCAAAGTATCTACTTCCTCAATTAAATTTTCTAGATCCAAATTTGCAAAATCATGCGCTTTCAATTTAGCGATCGTATCTTCGACCCAAAGCAAAATGTCTTGGTTATAAAGAGATTGAGGTGTAAGTAACTCTGTCATTTTCGCCTCCATTACTAACATAACTACTATACTATAGTCCCTATCTGAGCTCATGGATTGAGAAAAAAAGACGACACAATTTGATGAGGGGCAAAGCGAGATCGCCTATTTGCCCAAAAAATGTTATCTTGCGCTTAGGTACTTAATTTTTTCTGGGTTTATCTTGCTATATGATCGATCGTATCGGTCATATAGCAATATGGCGATCGCATCTCACCATTTCACAGCAAGCATGAAGTATCAAGCCCGTATATTTGTTACCCTACGTCCCTCAGTTCTTGATCCCGCAGGTACTGCCGTCCAGTCAGCCCTCAAGCAAATGGACTATCACGTTGATTCCGTCCGCATTGGCAAGTATGTCGAAATCGTCTTAGAAGCCACAGACGAAGCAGAAGCATCGCAAAAGCTCGATGAAACCTGCGATAAGCTTTTGGCAAATCCAGTTATTGAAAATTATCGCTTTGAGTTAACTGCTATGGCGGAGTCAAAAGCATGAAATTTGGCATCCTCGTCTTCCCTGGCTCCAATTGCGATCGCGATGTCGCCACCGTCACCAGTGGGATTTTGCAACAGCCCACAAGGTTGATCTGGCATACAGATACAGACATCAGTGATTGCGATGCGATCGTCGTACCTGGGGGATTTAGCTATGGTGATTATTTGCGCTGTGGTGCGATCGCCAGATTTGCACCCGTAATGCGATCGCTACAAGAACATGCGGCTAAGGGCAAATATGTACTTGGTATCTGTAACGGATTTCAGATTTTAACTGAGTCGGGGTTATTACAAGGAGCCTTGGTTCGCAATCGAGATTTGCATTTTATTTGCGATCGCGCCCCGCTAAGAGTTGAGCGCAACGATTTAGCCTTTACTCAGAAATATCAAAAACAGCAAATTATTACTTTACCAATTGCCCATGGTGAAGGCTGCTATTTTGCGGATGCTGATACGCTCAAAGAACTCGAAGATCACAATCAAGTCGTGTTCCGTTATTGCGATGCGATCGGTAATATTAATGATGATTCCAATCCCAATGGCTCACTGCAAAATATTGCAGGGATTTGCAACAAGCAAGGCAATGTGATTGGGATGATGCCTCATCCAGAACGTGCAGCCGAAGGAATTCTAGGTGGAACTGATGGCAAGGCTCTATTTGAAGGAATGATTGCAGGACTATTAGTCAATGCCTAGTCTCTATCTAATCCGTCATGGTATTGCTGAAGATCGCGAGAACTATGAAGATGACACCCAACGTCCCCTCACTGATGAGGGGCGCAAAAAAACTAAGCAAGTTGCTAAACGTCTCTATGACTTAGGTTTGCGATTTGATCTTTTGCAAACCAGTCCCTTAGTTCGCGCTCACCAGACTGCGGATATTTTCACGAATGTCTTTAGCGAATGCCCTGTGCAGCCTCTATCAGAACTCGCCCCCGACGGCAGTTTTGAAGATTGGCTGAAACGGGTAGCTGCATGGCTAGCCCAACATCCGCAACCTGCGAGAGCTTCCTTAGGGATTATTGGGCATGAACCAGATCTGACTACTTGGGCTGAAATGCTAATCTGGGGAGAATCTAAGGGTGTATTAGTTTTAAAAAAAGCTGGGATTATTGGTCTAGTTTTGCCAGAATCGCAACCTTGGACTAGTAATGGCATTCTATTTCTATCGATTCCGCCCAAGTTACTAATTTAACTGATGTTACGCAGAACACAGATGATAAATCTTTTACTGCTAGCCAAGTAGGGCAACCACAGGGGGATGGCGACTACCTGAGGAATTTATGTTTTGTAGGGGCTGCGCCCTTTGGCGCAGCCCCTACTTTTAGGCAGCAGGAATGCCCTCTAGTGGTTACCCTGCTGCGTTCTAAATCTTCTGAATTGGCGCAAGTTTGGGATCGATGATTTTTTTGCCTTGCCCTGAGAAAGCTACAGCCAAATACATTTTGTCGCCTGTGCCCAGCAAATTTGAGACTTGCCCTTCGCCAAACTTATCATGCATCACGCGATCGCCTACTTGCCAGTCAATACGTGGCTTGGGTTTGACCGCATTTACCTTGATTGGAGGCGTAGACCTGAGCGAGCCTTTGACACTGGTAGCTTCAGCGCGTTGACTTGCCTTGCTGATAAACTTATCAATGCCATGTCCTGTGAGATACTCTTTGGGAAGTTCGGCAAGGAATTGGGAAGGAATCGCATATTCGCGGTTGCCATAGAGGCGACGGGCTTGAGCATGGCTAAGAAATAACTTCTCTTTGGCGCGAGTGATACCCACATACATCAGGCGGCGCTCTTCTTCTAGAGCCATCGGATCGTTAATAGAACGGAAACTAGGAAATAAGCCTTGCTCTAGACCAACTAGGAACACTACAGGGAATTCTAAACCTTTGGCGGCATGGAGCGTCATCAAGGTGACTTTATCGGCATTCTCGCTGCTGTCGTCAAGGCTAGAGGCAAGAGCCGCATTAGCTAAGAAAGCATCAAGGGAAGCATCTTCATTCTCTTCGGCAAACTGTAATGCTGCGTTATATAGTTCTTGCAAGTTGGCAATGCGATCGTTGGCTTCATCATTGCTTTGAGCCTTCAGTTCATCGACATAGCCCGATTCAGCGAGAATGCCCTGAATGATATCTGCTGCGGGAGTCGTGGCAACTTTGGCTTGCCATTTTTGCATCAGTTCTACGAAGGAGAGAACACCTCGCGCCGATCGCCCAGCCAGAGTTTTCACCGTGGTTTCATCGCTGATGATCTCCCAGATCGGGATGCTGAGTTCTTGGGCGGCTTGTTGGAGCTTGTCGAGAGTTGCTTTGCCGATACTCCGTTTAGGGACATTGATGATTCGCATCAAGCCCAGCGTATCGGAAGGATTGGATAGTAATCGCAAATAGGAGAGGACATCTTTAATTTCTTTGCGATCGTAAAACCTTAAGCCGCCCACGACTTTGTAAGGGATATTCCAACGCACTAGCATTTCTTCAAAGGGGCGAGACTGGGCATTAGTACGATAGAGAATTGCAAAATCTCCGAGATTAGCGCTAGGATTTTTGGCTTTAACACGACGAATCTGCTCAATCACAAACTGTGCTTCATCAACTTCATCATCAGCACGGAATAGCTCGATCAATTCTCCATCGGGTCTGGTGGCTTTGAGGACTTTATCGATACGCTGCGTGTTATGGTCGATCAGTTGATTGGCAATTTCAAGGATATTAGCAACAGAGCGATAGTTCTCTTCGAGCTTGATCATTGTGTCTGTATGGGCATCGGGCTTGCGATCGCCAAAGGACTCTTGGAATTCCATCAAGATCGTGAAGTCAGCTGAGCGGAAGCTATAAATCGATTGGTCAGCATCACCGACCACAAAAATGGAACGATTTTCCCAAGTTGGCGCTTTGTCATTAGTGGATAGCAACTGGATTAAATCGTATTGAGTACGATTGGTATCTTGATACTCATCGACGAGAATATGTTTAAAGCGATTGTGCCAATAGTTCAGAACTTCGGGATTTTGCTTAAATAGGCGCACTGGCAAAAAGATCAAATCATCAAAATCAAGAGCGTTATTGGTGGCTAGCTGATTTTGGTAAAGGTTATAAACTTGGGCGATCGCACGTTTACGAAAAGACGCATCATCACTTTGGGCTTCGTATTCTTCAGGAGTCCAGCCTTTGTTTTTGGCATTACCGATCGCAAAACGGACAGATTTCGGCTCAAATTTCTTTTCGTCAAGATTTAGCTGATTGATCACAATATCTTTAACCAAAGATTGCGCGTCAGAATCATCAAAAATCGAGAAGTTCTTTGCCCAGCTTCGACCATTGTTATCTTTATATTTATCAATATCAAGGCGCAAAATTCGACAGCACATGCTATGAAAAGTCCCCATCCATAGACCATCTTGAGCATAACTATTGATATATTGTTTGTAAACTTTTTTGCGAAGTTTATCTTGTTCCCAGTCAGGAATTTCGCTTAAAGTTTTACCTAATTCCCTTTGCGCGACCTCTTGCGTTAACAAAGATTGAATTCGTTCATTCATTTCCTTGCCAGCTTTGTTTGTAAACGTGACTGCGAGGATTTGCTCAGGCGCAACGCCGTGATTGAGCATTAAGTTGGCAATGCGATAGGTCAAGGTTCTTGTTTTCCCTGAGCCGGCTCCTGCGACCACGAGCATCGGACCATGCAAATGACTTGCGGCTTTTTGTTGGGCTGGGTTGAGATGATGTAAAAAATTGGAACTCATGGGCGCAGGAGGGAGAAACTTAGGTAGACTCTAATACAGTATGCCAAAAATACAGTACTAACGTGGATATTTACTGCACGCGCCCGAATTGTACCAAGCCATTAAATGCTTTTGCCGATCTTGATAGTGGCAATACGCTCAAAACGATCTCTCAAAAATTCTGCACGGCTTGCGGGATGCCCTTGCTGTTAGGGGGGCGATATATAGTCGAAAGCCCGATCGCACAGGGTGGTTTTGGGGCGACTTTTTTGGCTCGCGATCGCTATACACCTGCGATGAAACGCTGTGTGGTGAAGCTATTGCAACCAGTGGGACTAACTAGCTCGCAGATGGTCATCGCCAAGCAAATGTTTGAGCGCGAGGCAACTGTCTTAGAAGATTTGGGGACACATCCGCAGATTCCTGATTTGCTTGCCTACTTTGAGGTGCAGTCGGGACAGGATGAATTTTTTTATTTGGTGCAGGAATTTGTTGATGGCTATACGCTCGAAAAAGTTATCGAGATGCATGGTGGTGCGATCGCAGAGGCGGATGCTTTAGAAATCATGCAAAGCCTGTTGCCTGTGTTGACATTTATCCATGACAAAGGCTCGATCCACCGTGATATCAAACCCGCGAATATCATGGTTCGTAAGTTTGATCAAACTTACTTTTTGCTAGATTTTGGCGCAGTTAAGCAAGTAGCAGGATCTGCCCAAGGTCAAAAATCCACAGGTATTTTTACCCCCGGCTATGGCGCACCTGAGCAAATGCGGGGCGATAGGGTATTTCCCGCCA
>JAYUSC010000056.1:0-5364 GCA_043755885.1 Pseudanabaena sp.
CAAAGGGGAAATTCAATGTCCGTAATTGTTAAGAGTACGTTCACTCAAATTAGACAAACTGCGATCGCATTTCTTCTAATGCAACCCTTTGTGATGAGCAGTGCGGCTTTTGCCCAGTCAATTGTGCCAAGTATCGGTGGTTTAGGAACCCAAGTAACCCCTGATGTTGCGAACGCGCAACAATTAAATATCACAGGTGGTACACAAGCCGCCGCCAATCTCTATCACAGTTTCCAGCAATTTGGCTTAACTCAGGGAGAGATTGCTAACTTTATGTCCAATCCTAGCATTCAGAATATTCTGGCGCGGGTGTCGGGTGGGAACGCTTCGGTGATTAATGGACTTATTCAGGTTACGGGAGGTAATTCTAATCTCTATCTATTAAATCCTGCGGGAATTATTTTCGGTGCTAATTCTAGTTTGAATGTTCCTGCGGCGTTTACGGCGACTACGGCGAGTGGAATTCAGGTGGGTAATGGCTGGTTTGGGATGAATACGGGGATTGATGATGTCAAAAAGTTAACAGGTACTCCTCAAGCTTTTGGCTTTGCTAGTTCTACTTCGATTCCTGTAAGTGAGCAACCAGCCGCCGCGATCGCAAATGCTGGCAATCTCACAGCTAAAGAAGGTCAGAACATCACTCTCGTGGGTGGGTTGGTGATTAATACAGGCACGATCACCACTCCATCAGGCAAAATCACGATCGCAGCCGTCCCAGATGGGAAATATATCAAAATCACGCCTGAAGGAAGTCTGCTGAGTTTACAACTTGCGATCGCAGATCAGAATGTATTAGCGCAGTCAAATGTTCAGGCAAAAGATTTACCTAATTTGCTGACTGGTTCCGCCAACCTTCGCAATATGACAGGTTTAAATGCTGATGCTTCTGGTAATGTGCTTGTAGCTGGTACAGCGATTCCTAATACTGCGGGAACTGCGATCGCATCAGGAAATCTCGATGTGTCTAGCGCTACGGCTAAAGGTGGTGAGATAAATATTTTAGGCGATCGCGTAGGACTAGTTTCCGCAAATCTCAATGCGTCGGGTGCGATCGGTGGCGGCACTGTGTTAATTGGTGGTGATTACTTAGGTAAAGGAGTTGTTCCTAATTCTCAAATCACTTTTGTTGATAAAGCCTCAACCATTCGAGCCGATGCATTGCGATCGGGAAATGGTGGAAAGGTCATTTTCTGGGCAGATGATAAAGCGAGCTTTAATGGCAAAATTTCGGTACTCGGTGGACTCAATGGAGGTAATGGAGGATTTGTTGAAACTTCCGGCAAAAACTATCTAAATGTTCAGAACGCTTCAGTTGATGCTTCTGCTCCGAAAGAGAAAATAGGAAGCTGGCTCCTCGATCCTCGAAATATTATCATTCAGATTGGCGGAACTACACTTGTTGGCGATCCTTTGATTCTGAGTAAGTTAGCAGATGGTAACGATATTACCAATGATTTTACAATCGATCCGTCTGTTATAAATAATGCCCTTGCGAATGTAACACTTGTCGCATCTAACGACATTACTTTTAATAATTCAATCAGCAACTCTAATGATAATGTGACTTTGATTGCGCGTGCGGGTAATCAGATTAAAACTATACCTGGAGTAAACATTAGCTTTTTTGGACTTAATAGCGGAATTAACTTTTCGGCTAATAGTGATATCTCAATTGCTCCAAAAGGCAATAACTTTTTTACTCGCTCGCTCGAAGCTAGTAATGTTTCAATTAGCAGTACTAACGGAAACATCAGCACGGGTAGCATTCGTGCCACTGATGCCACTCCTAGCGGTAGCCAAGTGATTTTAACCGCCAATAATGGCTCGATTTTATTGGATGGGTTTATTCAAGCTGGCGATGCTAACAATGCACCTAATGACAGCAAGATTACAATTACCGCACAGAGATTTACAGCAATTAATCCACTATCTTCTAATGCTAACTTTGTAAAGACTGGTGACATAGCTAGTGCTTTTAACAATGGACAACAAAATCCCACTAGCTTGATCGCCTATGCTTCCTTTACAAACGATACTCCTACAGGAAATGCATTCCCTGCGTTCTCTATCCGCAGCGTCCAACTAAGCTTGCCAGGTGATACTTCTCCGCGCACGATCGCAGGAAGTGGCGCACCAATTATTTCTATAAATATCCTCAAAGATACTACCTTTTCAATTTACCCAAGAGCGATCCTGTCTGGAACAAGCGGCACAAATGGCGCTATTTCCCAAGGTGTTTCTTCTATTCCACCCAACGTCTTGGTTCTACTCTCTGACCAGTCATTTAGCTCTAATGCTGGGCTGGCGAACACCTTGGCTGCGAATACCTTAAACAGCGATGCGATCGCATCGGCGCGGTCGGCTGACTTGCAAGCCAATGCTGGCAAAGTACAGGAATGCGAACCAACTGGAACAAAGAAACCAATCCTGAACGTCACGGCATCTTTACCCTCGACGACAGTAACTCGCACTGCCCAAAATCCAAATCGCTCTAATTTGCCACCATGCAAAGAATAACTTGCTCCTATGAAAATTAACGGCTATGCGATCGCTATCTTGTTTGCAATTGGATTAACATCGCCGATCGCAATATTTGCTACAGAGATTCGTAATCCTACGTTCCCACAAGATCTGCGATCGCAAGCAGACGAGCTTGTCCAGACAGGCTTGCAACAATTTCGAGCGCAAAAATTTGATCTTGCGATCGCAAGTTGGCAGCAAGCTCTGAAACTATATCAGCAGCAAAAAAATAGTAAGGGCGAGATCAATGTCCTTGAGACCCTCGCCGAAGCATCAAAAATGCTTGGCAAATATGAGCAAGCGATCGCTTACTCACAGCAATTACTAGCTCTAGCCCAAAGTCTAGGCGATCGCAAAACTGAAGCCAATGCCCTCGGAAATCTGGGTAACAACTATCGCGTGGTCGGCAACTATGCCAAAGCTCTGGAAGTTCAAAATCAAGGATTAGCAATTAGAAAAGAACTAAACGATCAGCAAGGCGAAGGACAGGTTCTGGCTAGTCTTGGTAATATTCATTATGACCTTGGCAACTACAACATCGCCGCAAATTTTTATCAGCGTAGCCTCAAAATTGCCAAGGCAGTCGGGAATGGGAGTGGAATTGTTTTTTTACTGAATAGCTTGGGTGCGATCGCAGGGACACAAGAAGAATATCCCGAAGCAATTAAGTATTATCAGCAAAGTCTGGATAATGCTCGCAAAATTGGTTTTCGGGAAGCAGAAGGGAACGCGCTGAATAATATTGGCTCTAGCTATCATGTTCAGCGTAAATACAAAGAAGCGATCGCCTATTACGAACAAGCGTTAATCGTTGCTAAGGAACTTAAAAATCCGCGTATCGAAGGAGCCGCAGTTGGTGGTATGGGGTTAGCCTATGTTTTTTTAGAAGAATACGACAAAGCTATATCTTTGCAAGAACAGAGCTGGCAACTAGCCAAACAAGTCGGCGATCGCCGATTAGAAGCAACGACTTTAGGTAATTGGGGCTATACACTTTGGCGATCGCAAAAGTATCCAGAAGCAGAGCAGAAGTTTCTCGCGAGTCTAAACCTATTGGAGTCTCTGCGTTCTAACTTAAGTGATGGCGATAAGGTTTCAATTTTTGATACGCAGCTTCATGCTTTTAATTTGTTGCAACAGATTATGGTGGCGCAGGGTAAACCTGAAGAAGCCCTAGAAATCGCTGAACGTGGACGCGCCCGTGCTTTTGCCGAGCTTCTCTCCCGTCGAGTTAGCTCCAGTTCTGCACCAAAAGCCGATCAGAAAAATGATCCGAGCATTCCATCCTTAGCATCTGTGAATATTGCCGATATTCGTCGCATTGCTCAAGAACAGAATGCAGTCATGGTGGAATATTCGCTGATCGCCGATCCGAGTTTTATCGGACAGGGAAAGCTGAAGGGTGGATTTATCAAGCTCTATATTTGGGTAGTGCAGCCTTCGGGTGCGATCGCATTTCGGGAGGTCGATCTCAAAAAATTTGATACTTCCATAGTTGATCTGGTTGCCGATATCCGCAGCTTATTTAATGATGCAAATGGAATCGTCAAAGATCCTAAGGAGGTATTAGACAAGTATGCTGATCTCAAGCAACTACATGGGATCTTGATTCAGCCAATCCAAGACTTGCTACCAAAAGACGCGAATACTAGAGTGATTTTCTTGCCCCAAGGATTGCTCTTTCTAGTTCCATTTCCAGCGCTGATTAATCCCCAGAATCAGTTTCTAATTGAGAAATATACAGTTCAAATTGCACCTGCGATTCAAGTTCTCGATTTCACTCACAAACTCAGTCAACAAATACAAAAAGTTAATTTGCAGGAAGTTCTGATTGTTGGTAATCCTACTATGCCTAGTTTAGGCAATCCTCCCCAGCAATTACCAACTTTATTGGGTGCAGCAAAAGAAGCCCAAGCGATCGCAGCTTTACTAAATACCACTTTCTTGACAGGTGACCAAGCCACAAAAGCTGAAGTCGTTGACAAGATGAAATCTGCTCGTTTTGTCCATTTAGCCACCCATGGATTATTAGAAGAATATCGTAAAGGCGAGATCCCAGGTGCGATCGCCCTTGCGCCTAGCTCAAAAGATGGTCAAACAGATGATGGATTTTTGACGGCTAGCGAAATTGTGACGATGCGACTGAATGCGGAGATGGTGGTACTCAGTGCTTGTAAAACTGGACAAGGCTTATTAACTGGTGATGGGGTGATTGGATTATCGCGATCGCTAATTACGGCAGGAGTGCCTAGTGTCGTGGTGTCGTTATGGGCTGTTCCTGATGAGCCGACCGCATTGCTCATGACCGAGTTTTATAAAAAATTTCAAACCGAACCGAATAAAGCGCAAGCCATCCGTCAAGCCATGCTTGCCACCAAAGCTAAGTATCCCGATCCCCTCAATTGGGCAGCATTTACATTAATCGGTGAAAATTAAAAAGGGGACGCAAAGCGTTCCCTTTTTTTAATGGAACCAATAGAACTTAAAAAAGTGTTGCTTAGCAACACTTTTTTAAGTTCTATTGGTTCGGGTTTGAGCGCGAAGCACTATTACAAACCGTTACGACCCCAGACGACAAAAGCGATCGAAAGTGTAAACATGCCAAGTACGCTAAACCAACCCAATGACAAGATATCCATAGTTTCGTAACAATTTTAATAAATTTTTCTAATTATCATAATACGCTTTACCCCTAAAAACAATTTTATTGAAGACAAATGTTTTTACCCAAGCTTAAGGGACTTACAACCCACATTCCGCTCTTATTTTACTGAAAAAAATATTTAGAAAGCTAATCCTTACACAGCAAGTATTTTGGGCTTTACTCCTAAAAGAATCGCTATC
>JAYUSC010000057.1:0-5362 GCA_043755885.1 Pseudanabaena sp.
TAAATTTCTTTTCTCCCGCTTGCCAACGCTACTATTTCCTCCCTGCACCTGTTTCTTAATTGTTTTTTCCCTTCCATTACGAGCGGAATGTGGGTTATATGTTTTGGCAGGAGCAACCTTAGGCATAATTTTGCTATGTCTCGGACTTGCGATCGCCAGCGGGATTTTGGCTTTACTACTCCTAAAATTAATTAGTCACCAATGGCGCAAATCAAAAAATTCTCATCGACAGAAAAGTATTCCACCTGTAATTTTGCGGCTATTTGTGGAAGTTGATAAATGCAATAAAACTATCCGCGATATTGATGTATTTGATCAGTTGCAAGATGCAGGAAATCCGATCAAACTAGAGTCGAGAGAATCAGCAGTAGCCGCTCTAAGAATGACGCGCAATGATATTGTCCGAGCATTCAAAACCGAAAGGATTTTACGCGAACATCCAGACTTTCATCCCGATCGCTTTAATATTGATTTAAATGCGTTTGAATCGATCCAGATCAATAATCGTGCTAAGGAATATGGACGCATTTTTGATACGACTTTACAAATTGCGATCGATGTCCAGAAAGCGATGACAGAATTACAGGAGACGGTCTCAGCCTTTTATTGAAATTCCGAAGTAAGATAGGGTAAGAGAATATCTGTAAACGCCTCAAGCCATCTTATGAACAGCAACAAAAAAGAAAATGACACTTTAGACGAAGATGAATTATTTCGCTTGGGGGGAAAAGCATCAAATTTTGTAATCGTACCTGCGGAAATTCGATATCACCATATTAAAGTTGAAGATTTAGATAAGCCTGTAGCGGCAATCACCTATAACGGCTCCATTTACAGCTTGTTTCGGACTAGCTTTGACTGGACAGAAGTAGAAAAAATAACCAAGCGTCTTTCGGCTACCTACGTGATTACAGCGATCAGAAAAGGTTGGGCAATTTGGGTACTTGAATATTAATTTCGTTGCTCGATCAGTTCTGCAAAAGCTTGTTCAAAATCCTCATTTGTAATCCGCAAATTTTCTAGCAGATTCGCCTCGTCACGCTGATGACGGCGGATCGCAAAAATAGCAGCGCGATTACTCAAGAAAGCCAGATCAGCGCCATTCCAGTCTTCGGTACGTTCTGCCCAAATATCTAAATTGAGATGATCGGCAAGAGGCCGATCGCGATTATGGACTGCTAAAATCGCACTGCGGCTGTGGCGATCGGGTAGATCGACCATCATATGTAGCTCGATCCGCCCCGATCGCAATAATGCGGGATCAATCGACTCGCGGCGATTAGTTGCGCCAATTACTAATAAACCCTCGGCAGATTGCAGTCCGTCAAGCTCGATGAGTAGCTGACCAATCACGCGATCGCTAACACCACTATCGCCCTGATAGCTCCCCCTTGCAGGCGCAAGCGTATCAATCTCGTCAATAAAAATCACGCAGGGCGCAGCCTGTCGCGCTTGGGCAAATAATTGTCGGATCGATTGTTCGGATGCGCCCACCCATTTTGTCAGCAGTTCAGAACCTGCGATCGCAATAAAATTGGCTTGAGCTTGAGTTGCGATCGCCTTGGCAAGTAAAGTTTTGCCCGTCCCAGGTGGGCCATAAAGCAGCACGCCACGAGTCGCCTTAGCGCGGGTATGGGCATAGAGTGCAGGATCAACTAATGCACCTGCGACTGCTTCTTGGAGAGTTTCCTTAATTTTAGAAAGTCCACCAATTTCTGACCATTGCACTTTGGGAACTTGAATTTGTAGCGATCGCAGTACGGCGGGTTGAACTTGCTTCAGCGCAAATTCAAAATCTTCACGATTCACATCGAGATTTTCAGGAATATCGGCAACGCTTGACACTTGCCTCCGTAACGCATTAGTCGCAGCTACTTGACATAATCCTTTAATATCGGCTCCCACATAGCCATAGGCGCGATCGGCAATATCTTCCAAATCAACATTAGTTAAAGGCATCGATCGCGTATGAATTTCTAGAATCTCACGACGGGCTTTGCGATCGGGGATCGGAAAAATAATTTCGCGATCGAATCTGCCTGGGCGACGCAGGGCAGGATCGATCGCATCAGGGCGATTGGTTGCCGCTAACACAATCACGCCCTTAGTTTCCGCAAATCCATCCATTAAGCCCAATAACTGCGCCACCAGACGCTTCTCAACTTCCCCTTCCACATTGGCGCGATTGGGAACGAGAGCATCGATTTCATCGATGAAAATCAGGCATGGTGCAGATTTTGTTGCTTTCTCAAAAACCTGTCTGAGTCGAGTTTCTGCTTCACCATAGTATTTACTAATAATCTCTGGTCCAACGATCGCAATATAATTTACGCCCAACACATTCGCCAGCGATCGCGCCGTGAGAGTTTTGCCAGTCCCAGATGGTCCAACCAGCAGCACGCCTTTAGGTGGCTCCAGTCCCAATTTTGCCAATACATCAGGACGCTTGAGCGGAATTTCTACCAAATCGCGCAACTGAGCTAAGGTATCTCCTAACCCACCGACTAATTCTGCGATCGCAGTCGGTTTTGTCGCTGGAGCATGATCTTTAGGAATATCAGGTTTGACGACATCAGGCGAAGTCACTTCGCTATTCCCACCTGTTGCCGTCGCAGCACGAGGCGATCTGGGAATATTACCGCGTCGGGGAATGCTGGATAATGGGCGCGAAGTAACATTTACCTCAGTATGAATTTCACCAGATTTTTGTTTCTCGTCTAATTTTTGCGCCAGATCGATGAGTTGATCGAGATTTAATAACTGCTTAACATCATCGACAAAAGATTCCAAGCCCTCGACTTTAAAGGCAAACTTGTCCTTAAAACTATCTTTGTCATTACTCATCGATGCTGTTTCCTATGGGGTGCGATTACACCTTATGTTAGCGTTGATTCTAACTCTGATTAAACTGCGATCGCATCAGCATAAAGTAGAAACGGATTTCGACTTCGCGCAACCCAAAAAGTATATATCTTGATTGACTTTTCTGGAAATATGTGAAAGAGAGCTATGAATTCGTCAATTGACGAATGATTGAGTATTTTTACTTACACCTATTACGCGAATCGAGAGTACAATGTCCTGAAAACCAAGGGCTATAATCTGGAACATAACTTTGGAGATGGGGAAAAACATTTGTCATCGGCTCTTCTATCTCTTAATTTGTTAGCTTTCCTATTTTACACAGTTTTACAGTTGCTAGATTTTGGAATGTCACTACCCTACAAATATGGATTGCGGATAGATGCAGTTGAAGGAGGTATTGTGAGAGTTGAAGCGCTATGACTCAGTAAAAAATTATCGGTGAAAGCAGTCTAACGGCTTAGTTAGACTGCTTTTTTGAATCCATTATAGAGGCTTGCCAGAAATTCCATAAAAAAAGCTCGCAACGCGAGCCTTTTTTATTAAATACCACCGCCTTCAGAAAAGCCTTCATATTCTGGAAGTTGTTCAAAATTATCAGTGCGATCGCAAGGGGTAAGATGTCGAGGGCGAACGTTCTTTAGTAATTCTGAATCAATCGTGTAGCTATTGATCGGACGCAAAGTATGTGCCTCAGCATTTCTTTCCAACTGCTCAACCCGACCAATTAGTGATCGGATCACATCGCCTTCAGGATCGGGAACCTGAAAGTGATCAAGGGCGGAAACCTTTACGCCATGACGATGCACAATCCGCCCAGGAATACCAACCACGGTGCAATCGGGAGGAACACATTTTAAAACGACGGAGCCAGCACCAATCCGCGAATTGCTGCCAATTTCAATGTTGCCTAATACTTTTGCGCCAGCGCCAATAACTACGTTATCGCCGAGGGTGGGGTGACGCTTGCCTGATTGTTTGCCAGTACCGCCAAGGGTCACGCCTTGATAGATCAAGACATATTCGCCCACGATCGCAGTTTCACCGATGACTACACCCATACCGTGATCGATGAATGCACCCATGCCAATCTTCGCGCCTGGGTGAATCTCAATCCCCGTTAAAAATCTTGCAAATTGCGAGATCATGCGAGGAATCACGGGCAACTTCAGAGTATTTAGCCAATGAGCAAAGCGATATAACGCGATCGCATGGAGTCCTGGGTAGCATAACAGCACTTCTAGCCAGTTACGCGCAGCGGGATCGCGCTCAAAAATAATTGCGAAGTCAGCTCGCAGTGTTTTGATAATATTTTTCAACGGTTTTAAAACCCTTTTTTAATGCTACTGCTGATTTTAAGATCCTAGCGGATATTTTGTATCAAATGTAACTACCTTTTGGGGTGAGTATTTATAAAAACTAGCTAACAAGGGGCTTAAGCCCCTTGTTAGCTAATTGACAAAAACTGCTTTGTATCTTGCCAAATGCTGTCTAAATCTTTCCCAAGAGCATGATCGTCGTCTAGCAATTTTAAAGTGACTTGTGATCGCAGCTTTGCAAATTCTTCACTGAGAGACACAGGTACAACCTCATCATGAAGCCCATGAAAGATCAGAATAGGTAGCGATCGCGTTAGTTTTTCCTCGGAATATTTTTGAGCATCCGTAAAAAAATTAAAATGTAAATTTAGATTACGTTTCAGCCCGTAATGATAAAACTCACGAACGTCATCCTGTTGCCATTTAGTGACATTCTCATCGCCTAAAGTTTTGGCAATGCGATGATTAAACCCAAAAGCTGGGGCAAATAAGATTAATTTCTGGACTAATGTATTTTGAGCCGCGAGTTGCACAGCAAGAAATCCGCCAAGGCTAGAGCCAAACATTGTAATCGGTTCATGATGATCGAGATAATTGCGATCGAGATACGCTAATTGATCTGAGAGAGTCACAGTTGAGAAATCCGTGAGATTTAAGTCTGGAATATGCAACGTTAGCCCGATGTCAGTAAACCGTCGTCTCATGTACTGCGCCTTGTACGAGTTGGGACTAGACGCAAAGCCATGTAAATAGAGATATTTCATTTAAGTTCTGCATATGCTAAACATTTAGTCCCTTCCCAGCCAAGAATTGGTGGCTTTATAGTGTCTATTTTTTTGGTGGAAAGTGAGTAAACAGGTAATATATTAGCAATAAGTACTGATTTGGGGCGCATATCCTGTCTATGACTGACAAAGAACAAATGAGCCTGTTTGATCTGACTCCATCGGAAGTTCCTTTGGTAGAGCTTCCGCACGCTGAGGGATCTGTTGCTGAGGCTCCACCAGCCAAAAAAACAGCGCGTTCTTCTAAAAAAAATACCTCTGCACCTGCTGCCCCCGTACCAGTGAGCGAGCAGTTTGCTAGCCTAGATGCATTGCGTGAGGCGGCTTGCAATTGTCAGAAATGTCCTCTTGCGCCAACGCGGACTCATGTTGTCGTCGAGAGAGGCGATCGCAGTG
>JAYUSC010000058.1:0-13184 GCA_043755885.1 Pseudanabaena sp.
CAGCTCGCCCCACCAATATCGGGGTTTGTATTGGGGGTTTGTTTAATTTGCAATCTGTAATTATAATATTTTTATAAAGAGGAATTACATGACTTATGGCTGTAGATTACAAGAAGTTTTTTAAGGCAACTGATCCAAGTAAAACTTTGCTTGCGGATAGTGCCGAAGACAAAAAATACTATATCGACTTCTCGACTGTACGCGGCGGTAAAGTCGTCGAAGACTTGAAAGATAACATTTCACTTTTTTCCGATGGGCAACCAACTTGTCAGTTATTTACAGGACATATCGGTTGCGGTAAATCTACAGAAATATTGCAGCTTAAACAACAACTTGAACACGAAAAATTTCATGTTGTGTACTTTGAGTCTAGCCAAGACATGGAAATGGGCGATGTCGATCTTAGCGATATCTTGCTTGCGATCGCAAGGCGTGTAGTTGAGAGCTTAGAAGCCGTAAAAGTAAAGACAGAAGCTAAAGGATTTCGGGCGATGCTCAATGGCGCGGTCAAAATCTTGAATACAGAGATTGAACTCGGTGTTGAAGCCGATCTCCCAGGAATTGGGAAGGTTGAGGCGAGTACCAATGGTGAGTTTTCACTATCTCTAGGTATTGGCAAGCTGTCCGCCAAGACCAAAGACAGCCCCGACATGCGGAGCAAGTTACGCGGCTATATGGAGCCAAAAACCAACGGCTTACTAGATTTAATTAATAACGAGATCCTCATACCTGCGATCGCCGATCTCAAGAAGCTAGGTAAAGAAGGTGTTGTCGTCATCGTCGATAACCTCGATCGCGTCGATGACTCGCCAAAACCTTGGGGTAGACCGCAAACCGAGTATTTATTTGTCGATCGCGCTGAGCAACTTCGCAAATTGCAATGTCATGTGGTGTACACCATGCCCCTAGCTTTGCGATTCTCAAGGGATTACGGAACACTCACCGCCAGATTTATGACTGATCCGATTGTGTTGCCGATGGTTCCTGTGGTGCGTCGTGATGGCAGCATCCATGAAGAAGGACTCGCCCTATTGCGTCAAATGATTTTATCGCGGGTATTGCCAGATAGTACGCCAACGGAGCGATTGAATGCGATTAATGAAGTCTTTGATAGTATGGGAACACTAGATCGCCTGTGTTTTGCGAGTGGTGGTCATGTGCGGAACATTATGCGATTGCTCAATGATGCACTTCGCAAGCAGCGCGGGTTACCTGTCACCCTTGAAGTTCTCGAAGATACAATCCGCAAGCGTCGCAACGAGCTAGTTCTCTCCATTGATGATCAAGAATGGCGACTTTTGCGACAGGTGAATAGCACCAAGAAAGTAGTGGGAGATACTGGCTATCAAACCTTGATTAGAAGCATGTATGTATATGAGTATCAAGATGAAAATGGTTCTTGGTTTGAAGTAAATCCTGTACTTGTCACCGCCCAAGAATTTAACGAATCATAGTAGGGTGGGCAATGCCCACCAAATTAGCAAATAGGGTGGGCATTGCCCACCCTACCTATTTCGCGATCGCAGAGGACAAAACATCTATGTCACAGGTTCCCTATTCTAACCCAACACCAGAAGAAGAAGTAACTGCATTCAATATTTCTCCAGACGCAGAACAGGCGCTTCAGCAGTTGACATCGGAACTAGATCTTTATAAAAACGAATTAGTTAATTCCTTTAATATCTCACCGAAGATTGAGGATGCACTTGAAGAATTGTCTTTGCTGCTGGATATCTATGACGGGACTTTCACGCTCTTATTAGCGCGTTGTAACTATGTCAATCTTCGCGATCGCGCGATCGCCAGATTAGCCGAAATACTTCCCACATCAATGCGCCAAGTCCGCCTAAAGCCAGCCACTAAATCAATTTATCACGCGATTCATTCATCAACTCCCGCTGTGCGAGATGGCAACTTACCTGCGGTGATGGTGACAGGGCTAGAAGCAACTGAAGATCCTGATGTGCTGGTCAAGGGACTAAATCAGATCCGTGAGGAATTTCGCAAAAATTGTTTGTATCCAATTGTGTTGTGGATCAATGATGATTTGCTAAAGCGGATGATCAGAGTTGCGCCAGACTTTGAGAGTTGGACAACCACAATTGAATTTGCGATCGCAAGTGATGACTTAATCGCCTCGATAACATCGGGAACAGAAGCTCTATTTCATTTGGCTCTTGGTGCGAATCTGATCGATCCCAGTCATAGCCTTGGTCGGATTTCTCATCTGGGTGGCATTTATCTGTCAGAGCTAGATGCGGCGCGGCGGGATCTTCGCAATCAAGGCGAGCAGATCTCACCATCTCTACAAGCAGGTTTAGACTTCATTCGCGGCATGAATACTCGCGATTGTCTTGAATCATTGTCTTATCTCAAAGCAAGTTATAAGTATTGGGAATCAGTCCAAAATGTCGAACGCCAAGGGTTATTACTCTATCAAATTGGACGGCGGCGCTATCACCTTACCAAACTCGAAAAGCATTCTCACGAAGAGAACTGGCAAGCAGTAGAGAAATTATTTGCAAGGAGTTTGGAATGCTTTAAGCTATCTGATCGTCTCGATCTGATGTCACAGTGCTACTTACAGTTACAGCGTACTTTGCATCATCTCAAGGACTGGACAAAACTAAAGTCCATATCTCAACAGGCGATCCAAATTCATCAAACCCATGGCGATGTCAGCAATCTGGCGGCTGATTATGGATTTTTAGCGAAGGTATCCCTCGAACAAAAAGAATGGGCAACCGCAAAAGACTATGCAGAACAAGCGATCGCACTTTTAGCTGATGTGCCGACAACCTTACATTGGTTATATGGCTTGTATTGGTGCTATGTTGCCGAGGTGCAAATCCAACTTTGCGATCGCGAACTTGCCCTGACCAATCTGATCGCCGCTAAAAGTCGAGATCATTGCGGACATCCGCGCATGTATATTCGGATTTTGAGTGAATTACGCAACTTATATTTTAGTCAGGGTCAATACTTAGAAGCATTTCAAACTAAGCAAGAAAGTCTGGCGATCGAGCAGCGTTACGGATATCGCGCTTTTATCGGTGCTGGTCAGTTGCAATCTTGTCTAGAAGAGCATTCCAGCTTTGTTGATAAGAACAATAAATTCATCATTTCGCCAGAGATCTATGCGTCAGGGCGTAAGCAAGATCTCGACGAACTGACTAATCGCATTAGTGAGCCGCGTTACAAAATGATTGTGCTGCACGGTAACTCAGGCGTAGGTAAAAGTTCTTTTGTGAACGCAGGACTAATGCCAGCACTGCAACAGGCTTCCTATGGAGGGCGCGATGTGATGCCCATTTCGATGCGCGTTTATACCAGTTGGGAACAAGAATTAATTAATCTATTAATAGAAGCTTTGCATTCACTCCAACTAACTTCGGCTCCTCTACTTGGCTTTGCTAATAGCGAAACTAATAGCGAAGATTTGAGTAGAGATATTTTATGCGATCGCTTGATCGAGCAATTACGCTGGAATGAAGCTCATAACCTGCGTACAGTCATCATCTTTGACCAATTTGAAGAATTTTTCTTTGTTCATCAACATAATGCGAGCGAGCGCCTGAGATTTTTTGAGTTTATTGGCAGCTTACTTAGCGATTTCCAGTATCTGTCATCGATTAAGATTGTACTATCACTACGCGAAGACTATATTCACTGCCTATTAGAGTGCAATCGCGTTAAAGGCATGAGTGCGATCGACAATGACATTCTCAGCAAAAATGTGCTTTATCCCTTAGGCAATTTCTCACCCGCCGCCGCTCATTCCACGATTGAGACGCTGACTGAGAGAGCACAATTTTATTTAGAATCTCAACTAATTGATATTTTAGTGGAAGACTTAAAAAATGAGCAGGATGAAATCCGCCCGATCGAACTCCAAATCGTCGGAGCGCAATTGCAACGCGATCGGATTAGCACAATTCAGCAATATCAAAAATTAGGAGATAATCCTAAAGAAACTCTTGTCCAGAGATATCTAGATAACGTGGTTGGTGACTGCGGCAAAGAGAACTATCGCCTAACCAAGTTGATTTTATATTTACTAACCGACGAGAAAGGCACTAGACCACTCAAAACCTATGCAGATCTAGAACGCGGACTCAACCATCTCGATAATGAAGTTCGCAAGCAAAGTAAATTAGACGCAGGATTTGACACAGAACTCAGCCTCAAACTTGATCTAGAAAATGATGGCGATATCGAAGTCAGTCAAATAGAACTTGTGCTTCAGATTTTGATTGGTTCAGGCTTAGTAGTCTTGATTCCTGAAAATGCAACCAATCGCTGTCAATTAGTGCATGATTATTTAGCCGTAGTCATCCGTAAATCGCAGGCTCCAGAGATCCAGAAGCTGCAAAAAGAGTTAGAAAAAACTCAAGGAGAATTGCGCCAAACCGTCCGTCAATTGGAAAGTTCATTTAAAAATTCGCAAGCGATCGCCGATAGTTTGGGCTTAAACAGTCTGCTTACCAATGATTTAGTCGATCTCGATGAGCTAGCCAAATCCATGGCGATCGCAAAACAGTGGCTACCAAATATCGAAGCCATCGCCAGCGAAAATCGCTTGCAGCTAGCCAGTACTATCTATCGCGCCATCTATGAGATCAAAGAAAAAAATCGCATCCAAGCCCATCTCGAAGGAGTATGGAGCGCTGAGTATAGTCCCGACGGTTCCCAAATCGTGACAGGGGGATTGGACAAGGTGATTACACTTTGGCAGATCGACGGACAAGAAATCCTCCAAATTACGGGACATACAGCCGCGATTCGGAGTGCTTCCTTTAGTCCAGACGGACAGACGATTCTTTCTAGTAGTAGTGACAAAATGATCGCCTTATGGAATCTGCAAGGCGATCGCAAAAACACTTTGACAGGACATACCGCCGCAGTTTGGAGCGCTCAGTTTAGTCCCGATGGCGAGATGATTGTATCGGGCAGTGGCGATCAGACGATCAAGCTTTGGCATCGTGATGGCTCTGAAATCCTCACCCTCAGAGGACACCGTGGCGATGTGCGTGCGGCGCTGTTCAGTCCAGATGGTAAATGGATTATTTCGGGTGGCGCTGACAAAAACATCATGATTTGGAGTCTGGATGGGACATTGCTGCATACCCTAAAAGGTCACTCCGCCGACATTCGCTGTATCAGCATTAGTCCTAATGGCAAATTTATTGCCTCAGGCAGTGGCGATAATATTCTGAAACTGTGGCATGTGCAGATTGATCATGAGCATCGTGAAAAACCAATTGAGATCGCAGAAGTATTTTCAATCGAAGCGCATTCCAGTGCCATCCGCAGTGTTAACTTTAGCCCTGATGGAACTCTATTAGCATCAGGTAGCGCCGATCGGAACATTAGGCTTTGGAATCTGCATGGTGACAAGCTCCAAATCTTCAAAGGGCATACCGATCCGATCCGTTCTGTCAGTTTTAGTCCCGACGGCAAAACTTTGCTGTCAGCGAGTCTCGACAGCACGGTGCGTCAATGGCAGATCAAAAGCAGACCGCAGCAAACCCTGTCTGGACATAGCGCGGCGGTGCGAAGTGTTGCTTTTAGCCCTGATGGTTTGCGGCTTGCTTCAGGCAGTCTCGATGATCAGATAAAAATCTGGGATTTGCAAGGTAATGAGTTACAAACCATCGTCGGCGACAGCGACATTCTCAGCGTCAGTTTTAGTCCTGATGGCAATAATCTTTTAGTTGGCAGTGGTGATAGCGTTATTTCTCTCTTTGCTCTGAGTGCGAATAGGCATCAACTTTTGCAAACATTTACAGGGCATAGCACCGCTGTCTGGACTGTGGACTTTAGTGCCGATGGTCAAAAAATCGTCTCTGGTAGTAGCGATAAATCCATCAAATTGTGGCAAATTAATGGAACGGAAATAGCCACACTGAAAGGACATAAGTCTACGGTGTGGACGGTGCGCTTTAGTCCTGACGGTCAAAAAATTATTTCTGGTAGTGGCGACGATACGATCAAGCTATGGAGTATTGATGGTACGGAATTGCAAACCCTGCGTGGTCATCGCGGCGCAGTTTGGAGTGTGTGTTTTAGTCCAGACGGACAGCACATTCTTTCGGGAAGTGGTGACAGCACGCTCAAACTCTGGAACCTTGAAGGTCAGTTGTTACAGACTTTTCGCGGTCATGATGCAGGCATCTGGACAGTAAGTTTTAGTCCTGATGGCAGAAGCATTATTTCAGGAAGTAGTGATAATACGATCAAGCTCTGGAGTATTGATGGTAAAGAGTTACAAACCTTCCCCTGTCCAGACAGTACGCCAATCAGTCTTTGCTTCCGCCCTGATGGTCGCGGCTTTGCGTCTGGTCATGGCAGCAACACCATCGGCTTATGGAATCTCGATCTTGCTGATTTAATTACCCAAGGCGATGCATGGTTAAAGAATTATTGCTGATTTTTTGGCGTTATTAACTCACCTTACGCAGAGCGAGGATCTGCCCTAATCCCCTTCTCCTATGGGAGAAGGGGAGTAAAATCCCTGTTTTTTCTTGTTCCCCCTCCCGCAGGAGGGGGAACAAGAGGTGATGGCTTTAGGTAACTTCTGCGTAACATGAGTTATATGTCTAAATAACGACGGATTGGAGCCATATCTAGATGTGATTCTAATAAATCTGCCATATTGTCGTAGAGATTTTTTTGATGTTCTTGCCAAGACTGCGACGAAGGTTGATGTTCAGGAATATTTGCCAATCTGGTTAAAGCTTGGCGCACAGCCGCAGACTCAAATAGACCATGCAAATAACTTCCCCATACCCGATCGCAATGCATTCCTTCATCTCGCAACTCGCGATCGCATTGCACTTTTAGCAAAGGTTCGATTCGCGAGGATGCACTTGGATCAATTAATTTGGTAACGCCCATATGGATTTCGTAGGTCATCCATTTGTCGATCGATTGCTCTGTTTGCCAGAGGGCAACTACCTGACGCACTTGTTTGGCTTCCATAAATTCGGTGCTAATTGGTAATAGTCCTAATCCTGCCACTTCGCCTGACGTACCAGCCACACCTTTGCGATCGCAAAGATATTTCCCCAACATCTGATAGCCACCACAGATCCCCACAATCGTTACGCCGCGATGATGTGCAGCCAGAATTGCATCTGCTAATCCCGTAGTTCGTAACCATTGCAGATCGTTGAGAGTATTTTTACTTCCTGCTAAAATAATTATTTTCGCATCACTAAGTTCTGCAACAGTTTTCACCCAAACAGTTTCGATGCCTAAATCTAATTGCCAAGGCTGACTATCTTGAGAATTGGATAAATGTGGGAATCTAATCCATGCGATCTTTGCGCCATGCCCTTTGGCTTCAGCTTCGCTACATAGACTATCTTCGCTCTCAGGTTGTAGATCTGCGGCATAGGGAAGCACGCCTAAATAGGGCAGATGCGGCATATGATCGCGGAAGTGCTTTTCTGCATCACTAAACAATCGCAAATCACCACGAAACTTATTAACAATAAAGCCTAATCCTAATTCTTGAGCAGGTTTTGGCATTAGATGATGTGTACCAATGATCTGAGCAAATACTCCTCCCTTCTCAATATCACCAACTAGGATCCAACGACCTTGCAAATGGATGATCGGACGTAAATTTACAAGATCGCGCTGCATGAGATTTAGTTCGACAGGGCTGCCAGCACCTTCTAGAAACAAAACATCACAGCGATCGCGCCAATATTCGAGCGCGTCACGCACAGTCTCCCAGAGCGTCTCAATATGTTGATAATAATCAATTGCCGCAATATGTTGACGTGCTTCGCCTAATAAAACTAGTTGCGAAGTTCCATTTCCCGATGGCTTTAACAGAATTGGATTCATCTCTACGATTGGACGCATCCCACAGGCGATCGCTTGGACTGCTTGCGCCCTTCCTATTTCTCCACCTTCTAAGGTCACATAGGAATTATTCGACATATTTTGAGCTTTAAATGGAGCAACTTTTACTCCATTGCGTCTCAGCCATGCCCCTAATGCAGTAACCATCCAGCTTTTGCCAGCATTAGATGAAGTTCCTAAAACAGATATGGCTTTCATAATATCGATGATAAGTTAATAGAGGCATTGCCTCTATTAACTTATCATCGAATTCCCGTGCTAGAGCTATCTCCCAACTTTCTGATTTTAATCTTCGCCGCAAGCCTCGATCGCCTAATTGGTGATCCTGTTAATTGGCTGCATCCAGTGCAGGTGATGGGATGGATTATCTCGCAATTTACCAATTTGGTACTGATCAAAGATCCTGTTTCTAATACTCACATTCCTCGTTTTTCGCCGTTAATCATGAAAATGTTGGGCATGATTTTAGGGGCTAGCATGATTTTAGGAAGTGGGATCGTCGCTTGGTTAATTGCGATCGCAGCCGCAAAAGTTCATCCTATTTTGGCGATCGCAGTTTCGAGTATCTTACTAGCCGCCTGTTTTGCGGGGCGTAGTCTCCGCGATGCTGCTGAATCAGTGTTGGCAGTCTTGCAAACGGGAGATCTTCAAAAAGCTCGCCAAGAATTAAGTCGCTATGTGGGGCGTGACACCAAAGATTTGACGGAATTAGAGATCTTACGGGCCGTTTTGGAAACTGTGACCGAAAATGCGATCGATGCTGTTACATCGCCATTGTTTTATGCCTTGATTGGCTCGGCATTGTTTGATTATGGTGGCGTGGCCCTTGCGATCGCATACAAAGCTGCTAGCACCCTCGACTCGATGGTGGGCTATCGCGAAGCACCCTATAGCGATCTCGGCTGGTTTAGCGCCAAAACTGATGACGTGCTGACTTGGTTGCCATGCCGCTTAACGGTACTCACTTTAGCTTTAGTTTCAGGAAAGCCTCTTTATGTTTGGCGGATTTGCGATCGCGATGCCAAGCAAGATCCTAGCCCCAACTCAGGCTGGAGTGAATGTGTTTATGCTGCGATTTTGCAAGTACAGCTAGGCGGCGAAAATCGTTATCGTGGGCTGGTCAAACAAAAGCCTTTATTAGGAGATGCGATTACTGCGATCGCATCTCCTAAAATTTCACAAGCTCTCCAACTAACACGCATCTGTTTTTTAGTTTGGCTCAGCCTGAGCATAGCCATTCTATTTGCTGATTTGCCGACATTCATCGCCAGATATTGATTTAGTACTACCATCTGGCAAAACCTTAACACAGGCAATATCTGTCTTTAGAACAAAAAAAGCATAGGCGATAACGCCTGAAAGCAATACCAAAGAAGCAGGAATTAGGACATTAAATGATTGCCATTTTGGGCGTAATTTCTTTTTGAGATTTGTTAGTTTTTTCTGTACTGACAAAATATTGGGATGTTTATCATCAAGCGATCGCTTGTAAATTTTGATCGCCTGTTCATAAAGGTTTTTGACCTCTTGATAACGGTTTTGAGGATAGTAAATGGCAGCTAAATCTAGTAGGCTAGTCGCAATTTCTGGATGGTCTTCACCTAACTCCTTTTTTTTGATTTCTAAAGCTTGTGAAAACAATGATTCAGCTTTTGGATACAAAGCCTGAGAATTATAAATTGCTGATAAGTCAAGCATTGCTGAGACGACATCAGGATGCTCTTCTCCCAGAGTTTGCTTGCGAATAGCGATCGCTTGCAGAAATAATTTTTCAGTTTTATCAAATTGGTTTTGGGAATAATTGAGAGACGCTAAATCAATTAAGCAATCAGCAACATGAGGATGGGATTCTCCATACAAATGTTGATTTACAACTAAAATTTGACTGAGATAGTTTTCAGCATCCACGTATCTACCAGATTTGCGCTCTTTTTGAGCTAACTCTTGCAAACATTCCAGAAAAATAGCAACCTTACCTTGAGCATAGGGTGGCTCAGGCTCAACTCGATAAATTGCCATCGTATTGCTACTAAAAACAATTTCATCTTCATGCATTAAGACCCATGAATCGCGCATTTCCCCGTTTATCAACACCCCATTTGTGCTTTTCCCTTTTTCAGGAGTGCCATTACTAAGTCGAAATAATTGTAATAAAGGAGCTGGTACAGAAATCCCGATTAAAGTTGCATGTTCACGCGACACTGATTGCGATCGCAAAACAATCTCGTTTTCAGGCGATCGCCCAAGTGCATAGGTCTTGCTATCTAGCAAAATCCGTTGCTGTCCTTCAGGATCTTTCAAAATCAGATAATGCTCAAACTGACCGCCTTCAACTACGGTCGCATCTTGAGGAGTAGTAGATCTGGGATTCATAGTTAAGAGGGGCGATTGCTAATTACGAAGAGCGCAATAAATACTTCGGCACAATTAAAAAACCAGATCCAAAATCTGTACCGCCCGCGCAGCGGGCGGTACAGATTTTGGGGTTTTATATTTAATTACGCCTAGCTACTTAGTCAAAATATTCAGGTGTTTGAGAATTATGACATTCATCAAAACTAATCTACCCACATCCAACTTGCAAGCAACAAAATTAGGATATTTGGCTTAAGAAATCGGATTTATGCGCTCTTAAAAAAGCGAATGATTTCCCGAACCTGTTCTAAAAATTGGCTGTCGGCACTTAATTGCGCGATCGCTTGTCGCGATTCACGGACTAGACGATCATGATCGCGATCATTGGTGGCGCGTAAATCTTCAATATTTGCACCTAGCTTTGATAGATCTTTGCGCGTCTCATCGGCAAACTGCTCATATTTCGTCACCCATGAATAGGGATTTTCAGTGCTGAGTTGCTCGTTAATTTGGCGCACGGACTCTTCCAAACTAGCAAACCGTTGCCTTAATTCCATCACGTCTTCGCGAGGATAATCAATTTGTTGCGAGATTAACCTTAATCTTTGGGCGATATATTCATAGGCGCTGATCGTCGGTCGTAATATGGTCAGCAATAACGCGGCGATCGCACCGACATAACCAATCGTACCAATGCCACTTGAGGCAAGAATATATAATGCGATCGCCGAAATTAGATGTAATGCGATCGCGATTCCTAGGGATTTTTGAGACAGCGATCGCACATAAGGCAATTGATTTTCATCAACGGCGATGCCTTTATCCTTAGAAATTTCGGCTTGATTGAGTACAGCCTTGGACTGAAAATAAACGTTCCAAGGCACAGTGACAATTATGATCAGCCACACAAAAATGCTGGCTCCAATTACCCAATCAATAAAATTACCAAAGGGCAAATTTAACCATTGTGTCAGTCCAAATCCTGCCAGAAAGATCAGTAGCAAAGCACCAAGCCAACCAATAAACTTGCTCATTGGGATCATCGCTTCTTGAAGTGATTTCTGATTTAAAATTCACCCCACCCTAGCCCTCCCCTTGCAAAGGGGAGGGAACAAGATTTCTAGTTTCCCCCCTTTGCAAAGGGGAATTAAAGGGGGTAAGCCCGACTTATTATCTAGACAATGGAGATTATTTACAGGAAATGTCCTAGTTCGGGAATTTTTGTGGGAACTGAGCAGTTTCCACACTTAAAGCCACTGTCTGACCATTACGTTTAACTTCCATATTGATCTTGTCGCCAACAGCACGATCTTCCACTAATTGCGTGACTTGATCCGCAGTCAAGATTTCTTTTTCATTAAATTTCGTGATGACATCACCACGCTTAGCACCAGCCTTTGCCGCAGGTGAATCGTCAACTACTCTGGTGATCAAGACTCCTTTATCTTCGGAGATTTTAAGACCAAACTCAGCATCTTGATTAATCTGCTTCTTGACATTTGGATCAACTGTCACCATCTGAATGCCAAGATAGGCGCGGCTGACTTTACCATTCGCAATTAATTGCTTCGCGATGCGCTGAGCAGTTTCGATCGGAATTGCAAAACCTAAACCTTGTGCGCCCTGAATGATGGCAGTGTTTACGCCAATCACTTCACCATTTTGATTCAGCAATGGACCACCTGAGTTACCAGGATTAATCGCGGCATCAGTTTGAATGAAGCTCACTCGCTTATCGACACCAATTTGACCACTATTCCGCCCGATCGCACTGATGATTCCTGCGGTAACCGTATTGTCTAAGCCTAGAGGATTGCCGATCGCAATCGCCCAATCGCCAGTTTGCAAATTTTGAGAGCTACCGATGCTGACGGTAGGCAAGTTATCGGGTTTAACCTGAATAACCGCAATGTCAGTAAGCTCATCGCTACCCAAGACCTTGCCTTCGATTTGGCGACCATCCTTAAGGATCACAGTTACCTTGTCAGCGCCACTAACGACGTGAGCATTGGTAATAATATCGCCTTCTTTGTTAATGATAAAGCCTGAACCAGTACCGCGTTCAACCCGATCTTTAGGCATCCGCCGCTGTTGATCGCCAAAAAATTGGCGAAATGTTGGATCATCTAAAAATTCCTGAGGAATTTGTGGATTACCAGCAACAGTCCGCGAGGCATTGATCCTGACCACGGCTGGACCAGTGCGATTAACAGCCTCCACCACGTAATTACGGGGGACTGAGATCGATTTAACTCTGTCGCTATCCTGTGCGATCGCAGGTGAGATCGAGGCAACCTGAGCCACAGGTGTAACTACGGTTGTATTAGGCGATCGCACTCCAGACACAACTGCCCAAGCGCCCAAGATCACACCTAACAGCAACATTGAGGCATAAATCAAAGGTTGCTTGTAACGAGATTTTTTATTTGGGTCTCTCATAGCTATTTCTGCGACCAGTAGTATCTATTCATTGTACAAAAGATATTTTTATTATTCAAAATTATGTCTAAATTTTAGAGAATAGCGCCTCACCCATCAGAACTGATTTCTATAGCGATCGCTATTATTCTTAGAACCCAAAAAGCAAAAGGCGGCGCTCTGCGCCATCTTTTGCTTTTAATATCTAACCGCAATCCAAACTTAACTGCATCTTTAACGTCCCTTAACCTTGTGTTGGCGGATGCAGTTTAGGATCAATCTTATCTAGTTTAAATGCCTAGCCAACCGTAACAGATATAATCGCAGTAAGATTTCTATGATGTCTAAGAAGAATATCAATCGCAGTGTAGCCACGTTTGTAGCCAGCGTTACACTTGCCACAGCCCTAGCATCCTGTAGCGGTAGCACCACACCCACACCTGGTGCAACTAGCCCCGCAGCGTCTCCAACCACAGCGATGAAAGATCCCGCTAAGGAACCAGCCAAAGCACCTTCTAATTTATCTGGCAACATCA
>JAYUSC010000059.1:0-5359 GCA_043755885.1 Pseudanabaena sp.
AGATTTAACTCACTGATTTCGGCTGTATGCTCCAGAATTCGGGTGAGCGATTCATATTGCACTTTGGCGACTTCCGTAACCAATCGCTCGTAAATTTGATCGCTAGGAGTCATCACCAGCTCACAGGCGATCTCTGAATGAATCTGAATATTACGCGATCGCTGCATTAAGCGTTTGGCAAGTAACTTAAATATGCCTTGATAGGCTGTGCGATCCTGCGATCGCATTAGTCCGTTATAGGCGGGGTTGACCAGTTTGGCGAGATATTGGGTGGCAATTTCTTTTTCTTCTGCCGAAAAGCCATATATATCGGGGTGCAAGATGCGGGCAACCCGCAAATACACATTCCGAATGTATGTAGGATCGCTGACAATTGGTAAGCCCAAGGCTGCGTAATAGTCGTGATTGTACTGACTAATACCGCGATCGAAGCGGATGAAC
Organism: Pseudanabaena sp.; assembly: GCA_043755885.1. GTDB lineage: Bacteria > Cyanobacteriota > Cyanobacteriia > Pseudanabaenales > Pseudanabaenaceae > Pseudanabaena. The sequence goes on from JAYUSC010000059.1 coordinate 442, forward strand.
TGGAATTTTGGCTTATTGGGCTGATTCATACTTACTCGCGTTGCCCATGGCTAGATGATGCTAGAGTCAAAAAAGAGCTACCTATCCTCATCTTACAGCGCTTTTCGCTGTGGTCAAAATCACGTAACATCAGTTAAAAGTTCGGCTTTGACAGCAAAAATCTTGTGGTTAGACCATCATGCTATATCGCTCAATCTTATCGACTTTGTTGATTTTGAATGCTTCGGTGCTTTCAGCAAATGCGGAAGTGATTTTGCAGTCTTTAAGTTCTCACAATCAAATTGCTCAAAGTCAAGTACCAAAATCTGGATCAAGCAACCCAGACCGGGGATTTCAGTTGGTAATTGATGCAAGAGCAAGATTTCAGCGTGGCGAGACTCAGGAAGCAATTCAACTTTTGCAACAGGCGATCGCAATTTTTCAGAAGGAAGGCGATCGGTTCTCTGAGGCAAGGACAGAGAATTTCATCGGTAATATTTACCTGAATTTACAGCAAATAGATCAAGCGATTGCAGCCTATCAGTCAGCTTTTAAAATCATCAGTACGATTCAGTTACAAGATGCTAAAGCCAATTTGCAGATCAGATCAGAAGAAGTAATGATCTTGCAAAATCTGGGCTTTGCTTTCAATCGCGCTAATAATTGGCGACAGGCGATCGCAACTTATGAGCAAGGCTTGGAACGGGCGCGACTAATTAAGGCTCAAGATCGTGAGTTAACGCTTCTCAATAATATTGGCAATATTTATGTAGCGATCGGGCAATTTAGTCAGGGGCTAGAGCGGTTACAGCAAGCCTTAGCTATTTATGAATCGACAAATAATCAAAAAGGCTCGGCAGGAGTCTTGCTAAATATCGGGTTTGCCTATCGGCGACTAGGAGAGTTTGAGAAAGCGCTAGACTTCTATCAGCGATCTTTAAAAATCGTGCGGGTTACGGGCGATCGCAAAATTGAGACCAGCATTCTCAATAACATGGCAGGTATCTATCGCAGTCAGGGCAAATATTTACAAGCTTTAGAATCATATAATGCATCACTGAAACTATCGGAAAAGCTTGATTTAACCAGTCAAGCAGCCACCACGCTTAGTAATATTGGTGCTGCGTATAAGCAGTTAGGACAGCTAGATAAAGCCTTGCAGTTTCAGGAATTGGCGTTACAAAAAGTCCAAAAACTTGGCGATCGCCAAGCAGAAAGTATTTTCTTGAGTAATATTGGTTCCGTTTACGATGACAAAGGTGATCTTCCCAAAGCATTGAGTTATTATGAACAAGCGCTCGCTATTCACAAAGAACTGAATGATCTTCCCGCACAGGGTATCACGTACAACAATATCGGCGAAATATATCGGATTTTAAAACAGAACGACGAAGCGATTCTTACTTACCAAAAATCCTTGGCGATTTTGCAAGAAATTGGCGATCGCTCTGCTGAAGCAATAGCTTTGAGTAATCTGGGTGTAGTCTATGTTGATCTTAAACGTTATCCTGAAGCTTTGAATGTCTATCAACAAGCGGCGACAATTCATCGCCAGTTGGGAGAACGCCGAGGCGAAAGTATTGATTTGGGTAACTTAGGCAGTTTGTTTGCTAATTGGCAACAACCAGATTTAGCAATTTTCTTTTATAAACAATCGGTTAATATCCGTGAATCGCTTCGCAAAGATCTGCGATCGCTATCTGTCGCGGATCAGAAAACCTTTACAGGAACAATCGAAAGAGCCTACCGTGATTTGGCGGAGTTACTGCTTAAGCAAAACCGTATTCTCGAAGCGCAACAGGTGCTTGACCTCTTAAAAGTGCAAGAGCTAGATGACTATCTCAAAAATGTGCGCGGCAATCTCGAAACGGCGAAAGGAATTGAACTGCTAGCGCCTGAACAAAGATTTTTAACCGATTATACGGCGATTCAAAATCGTTCTATTCAAGCAGGAAAAGAACAATTCGATATCCTGAAACTTACCAAAGCCAACCGATCGCCACAACAAATTCAGCGATTGAGTGAGCTGCTTGATGTCCAAGAACGCTCTTCCCAACAACTGAATATCTATGTGCAGAGTCCTGCCGTGACCACGATTTTAAATCAAATCAATCAATCAGGCGATGGCAAGGCAAGTGCAGCCAATCTCCAGCAATTTGTATCTCTTCAAAAGAACCTGCAACAGCTTGCCCAAAAATCTGCGATCTTCTATCCATTAATCCTAGAAGATCGCTTAGAATTAATCCTCGTTACTGCCAACGGCGCTCCGATTCGTCGCACGGTGGCTGTGAAACGCGAAGATATTAATCGGGCGATCGTCGAATTTCGGGCTGATGTCCGTGATCCCAGTTCCCTTGATATTTTGGATTCATCCCAAAAACTCTATGATTGGCTGATCCAGCCGATCGCCGATGATTTACAAAAAGCTGGTGTGCAAACGATCATCTACGCGCCCGACGGACAGTTACGCTATTTGCCGATCGCAGCGCTCCACGATCGCAAACAATGGCTAGTGGAACGCTATGCCATCAATACGATTACCGCCGCGAGTTTAACTAATTTAAGCGATCGCCGTCGTCAGAGTCCGCCGCGCGTTCTTGCTGGTGCTTTTGCATCTGGCAAATATGTATTTGATGTGAATGGACGCACTTTTAATTTTTCAGGTTTACCTTTTGCGGGCAAAGAAGTGGATAACTTGATCGCAAAATTGCCTAATTCCAAAAAATTTATCGATCGCGATTTTAGTGTCAGTTCTACTGTCGCCAAATTTAAGGAATACAATATTATCCATCTGGCTACCCATGCCGCCTTTGTGATTGGTCGTCCCGAAGATTCTTTTGTGATGTTTGGCGATGGTAGTCGCGCCTCATTACGCGATGTGTCTACATGGTCATTGCAAAATGTCGATCTGGTAATTCTCAGTGCCTGTGAGACAGGGCTAGGTGGAAGGCTGGGCAACGGGACGGAGATTATGGGCTTTGGCTATCAAATGGAGTACGCGGGAGCCAAAGCGGCGATCGCTTCGCTTTGGCAAGTCTCTGATGGCGGTACACAAGCTTTAATGGATGCTTTTTATGACATACTTCAAGATACGCGGCTAACTAAAGCTGAAGTATTAGCCAAATCGCAAAGAGCGCTGATTAAGGCTGGCAAAAGTAGTAACTTCAGTCATCCCTACTACTGGTCACCATTTATCATCATTGGTAATGGATTGTAATCCAACTATGTTGAGGACGCTTCGCGCCCTCAACATAGTTAATGTTCTTCTAGATAGCTTGTCATATGCCTATAACTAGCGACACCGCTCCAATTACCGCCCTCACGATCCAGATAATTGCCGTGGCGATTTGGCTCGGTCTAGTATTTCTAGCTTCCGAAATCTTGCGCCGTCTCAAGCAAGATCCAGAGCTAGTTCGCAAAGTCGTGCATATCGGTACTGGACATGTCTTGTTAATCGCATGGTGGCTACATATCCCGACATGGCTATGTGCGATCGCAGGCGTGACATTTAGTGCGATCGCATTGGCATCTCACTATATAAATATTTTGCCAATGATCCATGATGTGGGGCGCAAAACCTACGGCGTGTTTTACTATGCGCTGAGTATCACGATTTTAGTAGTGCTTTTATGGGATCACCATCCGCAATATGCGGTGATCGGCGTAATGGTCATGTCTTGGGGTGACGGCATGGCGGCGCTAATTGGTAGACGCTTTGGCAAACATACCTTTGTACATATGGGCAATAAGCGTAGTTTTGAAGGCTCCTTTGCGATGTTTGCCACCAGTTTGATCGTGATCCTTGGTGTTTTTGGGATTACTCACGGTATCCATACCCGTGACATGGGAATTGCGATTCCTGTCGCTGCGATCGCAGCTTTACTCGAAGCTTTTTCCCCAGGTGGTACAGATAATATCTCAGTTCCTCTATCTAGCGCATTCTTGAGTTTTGCTTTGCAGTCGATATAACTTGATCAATTAGCGTTTTTTCTTTTTGTTCTTATTGGTCTGCTTGCCTGAACCAAAACCTTTTGCAACAGGTTTAACAGGCATAGGCGATCGCTTTTGCCTGTTTTGAATATCACGATCAACCAGCTTCGAGAGATTGGCAACAAGCTCTTGAACAGCGAGGATATTGGCAGGTGCTTTCGGCTTTAACTCCTCTGGCGAAAAATCGGACTCCTGTTTTAGCCCCAGAGCCACCTGTGCTGCTGACCAAGATCCTGTAGACCACTCATCAAGCTCACGATTTATAAATACTTCCTCTATTAGATTTACTGTTTCTACAGCCTTTAATTGAATGAGATTACTCACCAATACTGAATTGAGATAATCACCATCCTGAACATGATAATTCGCCAACTGGGCGGTCAGAGCCTTGACACAAGCATCACGAGATTCGGGATGAGTTTTACCAATTTCCTCCAATCCATTGGCAAATGTCACTCGCAAATGTTCTACTTGAGTAGCATCTGTGAGCATTTTAGCGAATGGCTCGATCGCGATCGCTCCAGCATTTCGACCGATTCCATCAATCTCTTCATGGAGAAAATCATCGTCAGGGAACTTTTTTAATTGATCGATATAGAGTTTAATTCCTGCTTCTGGATCGATCTGAAGCGAGGCTCTTAGTACATGAATTTCACAGAATATTGGATTGCCATCATCATCCACAAGTTCCTCATCCCAAATAAGGCGGCTCAGTTCAGGTAAATCGGCTGCGCTTAGTCCAAATTGGTTGACATAGTCTAGCCACCGCTCGTCATCCCATCTTGTTTCTTCTTCTAGATGAATCAGTTTGACTACATGGTCTTGATAGGATTGAATGGATGACATGATCTCAGGTGTTGCAGTTATTAATTAAGAGTGTGGGATTTAGTAAGTAGCTACTTAGGAATGAAAATTTATTAAAGTCCAAAATTGGTGAGGCGTATCTGCA
>JAYUSC010000060.1:0-5357 GCA_043755885.1 Pseudanabaena sp.
AGATTAATTGCACCGACGCTAGTACTGGCGTTGGGCAAGGTATTCAGCCATTGAGCAAATCCAATTGTCCAGTGCAGCAAGGGATAAAGTAACCATGCGATCGCAGCACCTATCGGCACAAAGATAATCCCTAAGAATCCACTAATAATGCCGCCATAGGTGGATATCGCCACTAAGGGCGTAGTAAACACATTGGCGATCAAGCTATAGGGAGAAAGTTTGCCAAATACGAATAGTTGCAATGGCAATGTCCAGATATAAGCGGCGATCGGTACAGCTAATAAGTCTGCGATCGTCGGTGGCAGCCATTCTAAACGTTCGGAAATTGAGCGCGAGGTGGTGAGTAGCCCGAACGTAGCGAGAAAACTAAACTGAAATCCTAAATCCCAAATCCAGAGTGGTTGATAGAGCAGTAACAAGACTGCGGTAACAATTAGACCAATAACGGGACGGCTGCGGCGTTGCACGACTAAACCGATCAAACTACCGAAGCCCATGACTACGGCTCGTAAAATTGACGGACTAGCACCCGTCAGCAATAAATATCCCACCAAACACAGGCTAGCAATCACAAATTGCAGTTTCAGCGATCTATTGCGAGTGAATGCGATCGCAGCGCCTAATACCAAGGTCACCTGAAACCCTGAAGCCGCTAGTACGGCTGCCAATCCTGCCTGAATAAAAGCATCCTTGAGATCGCTCGGTAAATCCACGGCTCGACTGCCCAATACCAATGAGCTAAGTAACGAACCCTCTGGCACACCAGCACCCATCACATGGGCGCGGACGATCCGACTCACAAACCACCATTCGCCAAAACTAGGCGGGTCGCCTTGTTCCATTAGCGATCGGCCACTCATTCCTGCAAACACGCCCTGACGCGCCAAATAAGACTTGAAATCAAAGGCTCCAAAATTATCGGCACGATTGGGCAAATACAATCTTCCTGAAAGCTCGACTGCTTGCCCTGAGCGTAACCCTGTCACCTCGATCAATGGCACGGTCACATACAATTTGCCCGTAGCCGCTACAAATTTATTCGTCTCGTCGGGCTTAACTTCAGTGCTATTACTAGGATTCGCCGCAGGATTGGGGGTGATATCTTTAATATTCAATTTGCCAGAGAGATTGATCTCCTTGACTGCTAGCAAAAATTTCGCCCTTTCGCTGCGAGTCAAGCTAGGCGCTTCGATTACCTGTCCCCGCACGATCGCATTCGATAAGGGTGCATATTTAGAAATATCTTCAGCTTGAGGCTGGGGCGTGCGGATTTTGACATAAAAGCAAGCAAAAACGGCAATTAACGTTGCTAGCAGATAAACCCAACGTTTAGGACCTAAGCGCCAAATGGCAGGAACAACCAACGACAAGCCAAAACCAATTCCCAAAACCGTATAAAAGCCTGTCCAATCTGGCAAAAAACTAGCATAGGCTCCTGCCACAAAGAACAAAGATAAAACTAAGACAGCTTGCGATTTCATTGGCTCAGATTAAATCATCGTCATAAGTGTTCCGAATGGCGCGATCGCTAAATTCTGATGGTGGACGATCGTTGCTCCAAGCCCACCAAGCGGCTTGACATTCACAATGATAAAACTCTTGCCACTTGCGTTGATGATTTTCGGTATAAACAGGCGATCGGCGGTTAATCCACACTGCTTCGGCGTTGCTTGGCGGCTGTCCACATTTAGAACAACAAAACCCATGAGCATGTGTAGCCTTTTCGACCCACTCTGGAGGTATTGGATTGAAAGCATCCATAAAAATTAATTGCCTTAATTGCCAAATTTGAGACAGCCTTGAGTTAAGGAAACATTACCAAATAAACGTCTCAAAATACTTATATTGATCTTTAGCTGAACTGATTGGCATCACCAATTCTGATTACAAAAATCGGTTTCATAATCAGAATTGCTGGATTGGCACATTACAAAACGTAAATATTCAGGCTAAGATGTAAAGGTTTGTTACAGATTTTTAGTCCTATCCTCGTTAGTGAGCCGTGCCAGCTTTACCATCTGAACCCAATTATCGCTGGAGTCGTGACAACTACTCTGAACTCGCCCGTACCATCGACATTTGGCGAACAGTCCTGACATTTTCTTGGATGATTTGGATCGACGGCAAAAAATGGAGCTATGTCGGCGGCAAGACTGAACCCAAAGTCAAAAAACGCACTCGCAAAAGAGCGGTTTGGTTGCGTGAGTCGATGCTGCAACTGGGCCCAACATTCATTAAGGTTGGGCAGTTACTCTCGACCCGCGCTGACATTTTGCCAGCCGAGTCCGTGGAGGAATTATCCAAATTACAGGATAAAGTTCCCGCCTTCACGGCAACCAAAGCCCAACAAATCATTGAGTCAGATTTAGGTAAACCGATCGCAGAAATGTTTGGTTACTTTGATCCAGTGCCTCTTGCCGCTGCAAGTCTGGGACAGGTACATAAGGCGCAATTGCATACTGGCGAAGAAATCGTTGTGAAGGTGCAGCGACCAGGTTTATTAAAATTATTTGCGATCGATTTAGGTATTCTCAAGCGCATCGCGCAGTATTTTCAAAATCATCCTAAGCATGGGCGCGGACGTGATTGGGTGGGCATTTATGAAGAATGCAGCAAAATTCTGTACGAAGAAGCAGATTATTTAAACGAAGGCAAGAACGCGGATACTTTCCGTCGTAACTTCCGTAGCGATCGCCGTATCATGGTTCCGCGTGTGTATTGGCGCTATGCTTCGCGGCGGGTGCTGACGCTGGAATATATGCCAGGGATCAAGGTGAGCAATTATGAAGCGTTGGAAGCGGCTGGGATCGATCGCAAAAATATTGCCCGAATTGGCGCAGAAGCGTATCTAGAGCAATTGCTTAATCATGGCTTTTTTCACGCTGATCCCCACCCAGGGAACTTAGCAGTAACGGGTAAAGGCGAATTAATTTTCTATGATTTCGGGATGATGGGGCAGATCCAATCGATTACCCGCGAGAAGTTATTAAAGACTTTCTTCGGGATCGCCCAAAAAGACGCGGAAGCAGTGATTAATTCGCTAATCGAGCTAGGCGCATTAGAGGTTACGGGTGATACGGGACCAATTAGGCGATCGGTGCAGTATATGCTCGATAACTTCATGGGGCAACCGATGGAAAAACAGTCGGTTGCGGCGATTAGTGATGATTTGTACGATATTGCTTATGACCAACCATTTCGATTCCCCGCCACATTTACCTTTGTACTAAGAGCAATTTCTACGCTCGAAGGTTTAGGTAAAGGACTCGATCCCAACTTTAACTTTATGGAAGTCGCGAAACCTTACGCAACAAATCTTATGGAAAATGGTAATTCTAAAGAATCAGGCAACTTGTCCACCGCTTTCTTTGGTGAGCTAGGTAGACAGGCTGCACAGGTCAGTAATACTGCGATCGCATTACCGCGTCGCATTGATGACACCCTTGCCAAACTCGATCGCGGTGATATTCGAGTCCGCGTCAAATCTCAAGAAACCGATCGCCTATTACGGCGCTTGAGTAATGTCGGTATTGGTGGGATTTATGCTCTATTGGGCGCAACTTGTTTGTTGTGCGCCACACTTTTATTTGTGAATGGCTTGCAGATTCCCGCAATTATGGCTGCGATCGCAGCAGGGTTGTTTGTCCTAGTCTTATTAAGATTGCTATCGCGCATAGATCGTCCTGAAAGATAATCCATATTTTAGTTTTTTTGCCTGTGAGGGGTACACTAAAGATTGCTATAGCATTCAATACGTCGAGCCGAACCACCAAACATGAAGCGTCTATTTGCGGGAGCAACCGATACTGGCTGCGTCAGATCAGCCAACCAAGATTCTTACCATATCGACCCTGAGGGACGATTTTTTGTAGTTGCTGATGGAATGGGAGGACATGCAGGTGGCGAGGTAGCAAGTCAGATTGCTGTCGATTCCATTCGCGCCTGTTTAGAAGCATTTTGGGATGTCGAAACAGATACCCAAAAATTAATTCAGGATGCGATTAGTAAGGCAAATCAAGCAATTATTAACGATCAAGCGGCTAATCCTGTGCGATCGGATATGGGTACAACTATTGTCGTATTAGTATTTCGCGATGATCAGCCTTGGTACTCTCATATTGGTGATTCGCGGTTATATCGACTACGCGGCGCGAAGCTGGATCAAATCAGTGAAGACCATACATGGATTGCCAGAGCAATTCAAACAGGGGTCGTCAATCCTGAAGAAGCTAAAACCCATCCTTGGCGGCATATGTTGTTGCAATGTCTAGGACGTGAAGATGTCAAAGCAACTGCGGCTCGTGAAATCGAATGGCAACCAGGCGATCGCTTCTTGATCTGTAGTGATGGTCTCACTGAAGAACTCAGTGATGATCGGATCGCGCACCATCTCAAGGGCATTCGTAACGCTCAGCAGGCTGCTCAATCGATGATCGAGGCTGCTAAGTTGCGTGGTGGGCGCGATAACATCACTATTGTGATTGTTTCTAACGAGCTAAATCAAAACTCTCAAGAAGAGGAAGACTAAACAAGCCCGCGATTGCGGGCTTGTTTAGTCTTGAAATCTTTGTAAAGCATGATTATGAACAGCATTCGGAGAATGATATTTTTAGTTTTGCTGACTCTAGCGTTAGTCGCCACCATCGGCATGTCAGACGTAAGTTTTTTTGCGGACTCTGAAACAAAATCAAGCCTAGCTGATGAAGCTTGGGGGCAAGCTGGCTCGATCGCATATCAAGCGGCGGCGAGGACAATGCGTTCTAAGAATGGCGAAGGCAGACCTTTAGATAATGTCCAGAAGCGCTATCTAAGGCGATATTTTATTGACTACATTGATCGTGTGCAGATCATTTACAACTCCCAAATGATGGATCGTTGGATACTGGGCAATGTCGCCGTCCATTTTGGTCAAGTCGAGACGATCGCCCAAACTTACTGCGATCGCATTTATCTCCGCGATGATTACCAGCCCGAAGATCCCAAACAATTATCAGTTTTAGCTCATGAAATGGTACATGTGCGGCAATGTTTTCAAAATGGGGGGGTAGACCAATTTGGCTATCAATATTTTGTGGAATATAAACGCGCTAAGCAAAAGTACGAAAATAATCTTATGGAAAGAGAAGCCTATGATTTGCAAAATCGTTTCGCTCAAACCAACCAATAGATTCAGTACAAAGCGCTGAGTGAGAACAAGGGGCTTAAGCCCCATGCCTGTAAACCAAAAAAGTAAATGGCGGCGCGAAGCGCCGCCATTTAACGATTCTGCCAATCGTGAGTTATTCGACCAATGAAGAGGCAATTGCTCACATCAAAAGGCGTGAAAAGCCATTAGCAATGTATATTAATTCTGGAAA
>JAYUSC010000061.1:0-5355 GCA_043755885.1 Pseudanabaena sp.
AACATTTTTGGGTTTTATATGGATTATTTTTTTTCTTGGGATTCCCTTAGAGAAAATTTAGCGATCGCCATGCGGGATCACGAATTTATTATCAGTAATATTTTATATTTTGGGGCAGGAATAGGCGATCGGCATGGCGGATCAAGTCTCAACCTGCCAAATTATTAAATCGAAAAAAGCATCATATCTCTTAATAAATTCTGGTTATTTAAGCATTGTTAAGATTTTAGAGATGATTTTTCAAAGAATTTTTGATGTATTTTCTGACCATGAATCTGTTGATAAATTTCAATAATTCGATTTTGCCTGTGGAAAACCTGTGGAAAACTCCAAACTTCCTGTGGATAAGTAGCCAATATCTGGGGAAAACTTTTGAATAAATGTGGAAAACTTTTACTAGGTATTTATACCCTGTGGATAACTAGCCAAGTTATCCACAAAGTTATCCACAGGATAAAAACGCTAAAACCCTGATTAAATATACTTTTTTTAGAGTTATCCACATTTTCCACAGCCCCTACTACTACTATTAAAGATTTATTATTCTTTAAATAGTAATAATTAGATCAAACGAAAAATTAATGAGAAAAACAAATTTGGATTTTGATATTGTAAAAAATTCTAACGATGGTATGATTGGCTTCCACAAATCAAAAAAACTAAAACCAAAAAGCTTTTCATCAAAAATTTATTTTAGAAAATTTCATTTTAAAGCCTACTTTCAAAAAATATCCACAAAGTAATTTTAAATACATTTTTTGGTTTTCCCGAAATTTTAAAAACATTAAAAAAATCTCAAATTTTGAAATCTTCTAGAACTTTCCCCACAAGCCTTAATTGCACTTTTTAGAATCTAATTCATTCAAATTCATTCAAAATTTAGCCTCGATACTTCGATCACACCACTCAGTTTAGAAAACCTCCTATCAAACTATGCGCCTAGTCTGCCCTCAAAACCAACTCGCTGCTAATCTTGCCCTTGTCGGTCGTGCAGTCGCATCTCGCCCCACGCATCCCATTCTGGCAAATATTCGCTTAGATGCTGACGACTCCAACCAAAGCCTTGGCATGACTGCCTTTGATCTCAATCTCGGTATCCAAGTTTCGTTTCCTGCTCAAGTCGTAGAGGCGGGATCGATTACCCTGCCTGCGAAGTTACTCAACGATATTGTCTCGCGTCTGCCCGATGAAGACATCACAATCACCGTGGACAAGGACAACACGATGGTGTCGATTGTCTGTGGTTCGGGGCGTTACCAAATGCACGGCTTGCCTGTGGAAGAGTTTCCTGAATTGCCTCAAATTGGCGAAGATGGCGAAACTACCTATTTGCCTGTTGAGGCGATGCTGAGTGGTTTGTCCTCGACCTTGTTTGCGACTTCGGCTGATGAAACTAAGCGGATTCTTACGGGCGTGCACCTGACGGCTACAGCCGATCGCTTAGAGTTTGCAGCTACCGATGGACATCGCTTGTCCGTGGTGCAGACAGGATTTTTGGATGCTGATGAGCCGCCTGTGACTGGCGATACGGTGACTACAAATCTGGAAGTGACCATCCCTGCTAGAGCCTTGCGTGAGCTAGAACGAATGCTCAATCAACAAACAGAGGGTGCGATCGCAGTTAAATTTGATCGCGCCAATATGATTTTCCAAAGTGCTAACCAAATCTTAATTTCGCGGTTGTTAGATGGCACTTATCCCAACTATCGCCAATTGATCCCCAGCCGCTTTGATCGCCAAGTTACTTTAGAGCGCAAATTGTTTTTATCAGCTCTAGAGCGGATCGCTGTATTAGCCGACCAAAAAAATAACATTGTCAAAATCACCGTTGACTCGACTGGACAAGAAATTTCGCTCTCAGTCGAAGCGCCTGATGTAGCCGCAGGACGTGAATCTCTACCTGCTCAAGTGTCGGGTGAAGATGTCGAAATCGCATTTAACGTCAAATATTTACTGGACGGCTTAAAGGCGTTGCCGAGCAATGAAATTCAAATTCAGATGAACAATCCGACTAGCCCTGCGGTGCTTGTACCCATTGGGGCAACCAAAATGACTTATTTGCTAATGCCTGTACAGATTCGCAACTAATTCCAAAGCCAATATTTTGGTAAGTCTGGCTCCGCCAGACTTACCAAAATATTGGCTTTGGGCATAAGGGCGGCGCGAAGAGCAGCCTTTACTTTGTCAGTTTTATGTCTTAACTTTACTGGCATAGCTATATCTCAGAGAAAAATCCTGTAAACTTAGTTGAAGTATGGATTTCTTACCACCGCCTTCAACTCAACTGCCACCTAGCACCTCTGCTGAGGTGAGACAGGCTAGCTCTAGCCAAACGTTGTCGTCCTCGTCAGCGTTTAATAGTCGTATTTCTAGATTGCCTGCTGAATTGCCAATCGAGGTGCGATCGCAGCTACAGCTTTTTTTAGAGAGCTTGCCTGATCCTGATGCGATCGCGCCACAAGTCAGAGCATCTCTGATCGCCCAAGCGGGTCCAATCAAACCAAATAGCTTACCAAAGCCGAAGCCCAAAGATAAGCCACGCGCACCCTTACCGCCTCGTGTGGGTGACAAGTTAAACGTGGTTAGCGATCGCCAAAATTATGACATTAATACTCAGGTGTTTGTCGCTGAAGGCAATGTAGTAATTAATTACAAAAAATCAGAACTTAAAGCCGATCGCGTCCAATTGAATACGAAAACGCAGGAAGTTGTTGCCGAAGGTAATGTGTTTTTTACGCGCGGTGACCAGAAAATTCGTGGTACAAAGCTTACTTATAACTACAGTAATGTTAAGGGCGAGCTACTCAATGCCACAGGTTCAGTTGACCTTGGCAACTTGCAAAGCTCTGAGGTATCGCGATCGCCTTCAGAAATTGCCCCTAACTCGATCACCATATCTCCTATCGGCTCTGGGACTACTACTGAAGGACAAGTGCGCCGCCTTGGGTTTATTGCTGAGCGCTTAATAATTGATGGGGATACTTGGACAGCCGAAAATTTACGGGTTACAAATGATCCCTTTACTCCTCCTGAACTAGAACTTACGACCAGTAAAGCTACCTTAACCCCGATTTCCCCAACTCAAAACCGTCTGGATTTGGAATCTCCACGCATTGTTTTTGATCAAGGATTTTCGCTGCCATTGCCAGTCAATAGTATTACGCTTGATCGCTTTCAGAGATTTTCCCCAGCCTTGATTGGGTTTGATCGCCGCGATCGCGATGGTATTTTTTATCAACAAAGCTTTGATGTAATTTCTCAACCCAACTTGAATTTTCAATTGTCACCTCAGTTACTTCTACAACGTGCTTTTTCTAGTCAGGGTGGATTTTCGGGTGTCGATATTATTGGGGTTGTAGCGACCCTAAATGGAGCTTTTGATGATGGGTCAACCTTATCTTCAAGGGCGAGTTTCTCAGGTTTAGATTTCACTAAGATTGATTCTTTGTTGCGGTTTAATGCTAGTTATCAGTTGCCAGTATTTGGTAACCATACTTTACTCTCACAGTATGCTTTTCGAGATCGGGTATTCAATGGTTCTTTAGGTTTTCAGGATGTGAATAACATTTTGGGAACAACTTTGATATCTCCCAACTATGTTCTTGGGGATTCTCAAATTTCATTTAGTTATCAAGCTTCTGTACAGCTTGTTGGGGCGGTGCGAGATGACATCCAACCCAGCACAATTGGTTCATTAATTCGAGTTCAAGGGGCGGCTGTACTCAGTCGAGCTTTTCCACTGCTCCGAGGCGAACCGTTACCAGCCGAGAAAGAAACGGGATTACGCTTCTCTCCCAAACCAATTGTGCCGAGGCTAGATGCTTTTTTGACCGCGCAGGGTGTGAATTCTTTCTATTCTAATGGAGCTAATCAAGCGGTTCTTTATGGCACTGTTGGCTTAGCTGCGGAGGTTGGTCATTTTGCTAAAGACTTTCTTGACTATACAGGTTTAACCCTTAGCTATACTCAAGCGTTTGCGGCTGGGAAATCGCCATTCTTGTTTGACCGCGTTGCTGATACGCGATCGCTAACCGCAGGAATAGTTCAGCAAATCTACGGACCATTTCGTCTTGGCATTCAGCAGAGTTGGAGTTTGGATAGTGGCAATTTGTTTGATTCTGTATATTCCTTAGAATATGCAAGGCGGACATATTCTGTATTAGTTCGCTACAATCCTACTCAAGGATTGGGGGAATTTCTGATCCGAATTAGTGACTTCAACTGGACTCGCCCACCTTCTAATGTGACGACTATTCAAAATGGAATAGAACAGCGTAACTAAAAAAGGCGGTGCAAAGCACCGCTTTCCAAAAGAACCCCAAAATTTAAAAAAAGTGTTGCTTAGCAACACTTTTTTTAAATTTTGGGGTTTGGTTTTAATTACGAGGCGGTGCTTTGCACTGCTTCTTTGGGCTAAGCAGGAACGAATTTGAGGGATACTCCATTCATGCAGTAGCGCTGACCTGTTGGTTTTGGTCCATCTTCAAATACATGTCCCAAATGCCCACCACATCGACTGCAATGGACTTCAACGCGCTTCATAAATAAGGAAGTGTCTGTCGTAGTTGCGATCGCACCTTCAAGCGGCGCAAAAAAGCTCGGCCAACCAGTGCGACTATCGAACTTAGTGTCAGATGTGAATAATGGCAGGTCGCAACCAGCACAGTTATAAGCACCTGCACCATATTGTTTATCTAAAGGACTGCTAGAGGGGCGCTCAGTGCCATGCTTGCGTAAGACTTTAAACTGTTCTGACGTAAGGACTTGTTTCCATTCTTCTTCAGTTTTCATGATTTTATATCTCTTAGTTGCTTTAGTTGAGTCTACTGCGATCGCGGAGTCTATGGGTAAGGAATCGGCGGATTTCTGCCAAAATCGGTATAGCCAAGCGCCACTTATTAGCGCGGCTCCAGTTAGTAACAAATCTCTTTTTTTCATAGTTGATCTATAGCTTGATAATGATGGGCATATACAAATCCAAACCCGTAAGGTTCCAGCCCGCAGGGGCGGAACCTTACGGGTTTGGGTAATTTATTATTGATAATCACGTTGAACTTTTTGATTACTTTGATTAAAGTTACGAAAGTCAATGGCTTTATGGATGTGGAAATTTTGGACAAGTCAAAACCCAAAAGATGAGTAGCGGCGCTTCGCCCCGCTACTCATCTTTTGGGTTTTATGCCCTAAGTAAAACTTGCATTGCTATATTAAAGTTAGATTTGTAACAGTTACTACGATTTACAATCTAGCTTATCGGAAAATTGGGTTTAAAACCCCGTGCTTCTAGCACGGCTTTACACTACAATATAGTTAATACCGCAGGGCATACGGAAATTCACGCTTGAGAAGCTAGTT
>JAYUSC010000062.1:0-2317 GCA_043755885.1 Pseudanabaena sp.
TTACCATAACCACTGGCTCCGAAATCTTCTGATTGCTTCTTCCCTCAATGGAAGGGGTATCGGTGTATTTATCAAACACAAACTAATTTAGAACCAGAAGCGTTAGCATCATCTAATACTTCGCTTTCAGCTATTCAGGCTTCTCTAACATTGTCGGTTGGTAGACTTTTAACACCATTTGCAGTTTCAAGCGACAAGAAACAGAAATTTGCAGAGGAGGTTGCTAATCTAGTTCGAGATGAATCATTCATATCTGAATTTAGTGATCGTATTGGTGAGCCAACAGAACTCGAAACTGAAGACGATTTTGTAGAAAGGGGTAGAGATGTATTGAGAATGATATTGTTTGACAAATTTGGAATCAAGGGTTAGATACCGTTATTTTTTTAGAATTTATTGATAAAATGTAACTCACCCTGCTTTTGTGTCAACAAAAGTATAGTTGAGCAGGTTTTCTTGTTGCTTGTTTAATTGTATCCCGTGGGATACAATTAAAGTAAAGTATGATTGAAATTCGCGAGACTGAAATCTATTTGCGGTGGTTTAAATCACTGCGCGATCGGGAAGCTAGGGCGCGTATAGACATTCGCATTCGACGGTTGTCTATGGGCAATCCTGGTGACGTAAAACCGATAGGAAAAGGTGTGTCAGAACTCCGTATTGACTATGGTGCAGGATATCGAGTGTATTTCATACAAAGAGGGAATACGTTAATCGTCTTGCTTGCAGGTGGCGATAAACGTACCCAAGATCGGGATATCAAAACAGCCTTAGACTTATCAGAAAACCTATAGGAGATATCATGAACAAAGTTACAACCTATCCTTGGGATGCAGCAGACCATCTAGAAACGAAAGAAGATATGGCTGCATATCTTGAAGCCGCTCTTGAAGATGGCGATCCTAATCTAGTGGTAGCAGCATTAGGAGATATTGCCCGATCTAAGGGAATGACAAATATTGCACGTGAAACTGGATTAGGGCGTGAAAGCCTCTATAAATCTTTGTCGCTCGAAGGTAATCCAGAATTTGCAACTGTTCTAAGAGTTATACAATCACTTGGTATCCGTTTACGAGCTACTCCCGTATAGCAGCCTAACACTGCGTTGGAGCCGACCTCGTAAATGTGACTTTAAAACTCAAAGGTTATCTGTAGCGGCTCAACTAGACCGTTAGACTTGTTGTGCTCAATCTTGATAGAAGTCCGTTACAGTGAATGATTTCTAGCCAAGATTGAGCGAGCAAATATCATCTACTTCGATTCAAAACTATTTGTGTTTTATCCTTGGATTGGCAATCCAAATAATTTATGAACTGTCTATCAAGTAGATGTTACCTTTATAGAAGAATAAGGAGAGTTAAAAATGGATGTTAGCTTACAAGATCTAAATGCACTGTCAAATTCAGACATGGCGAATGATACCCTCGAAAGTTATCAAGGGTATGATTATTGGCAAGATCACAAGGATGGACTTGATACAAGTTAAGGTCTTCAATCTATGTTCTTCACTCGCTCTGAGGGGCAAGCCTTTAAACAAGGATTTATGTATGGGTTTTTTCTTGGTATTCCAGCACTTCATGCACGGATTGTTAATATGTTTGTTTATGGAGCAGATGCAGATTTAATAAATAAATTATCCATGGCTCGTGATGTGCATAATTATATGAGTCTCAAAGTGCTTTGCGAAACGGCTGCTGGATGTGGCTACAAGCTTGACTTTACTGAGCGCGTAGGCGATGTCGAAATAAACTTTTGGGTAGGACTTAAAAAATAGTCTGATCGCAAATTTTTGTAGGGTGCGTTAATGAAATGTAACGCACCTTTTTTCCTCATCTGATGATAGAGTTGAACTAATAGTTATAGTTTTCCAGTTCCAAATGCCATTACCTCAAGTCGTTATTGACACCAATGTCATTGTTGCTGGATTAAGGTCTAGGCTTGGTAGTGCATTCCAGTTGCTAGCACTTATTGATACAGGACAATTTGATATACATTTGTCAGTACCTCTAGTACTCGAATATACAGAAGTTTTACTACGGGAATTGTCGAATCTTTACTTGAGCCGTGAAGAAGTGGATGATTTAATTGATTTCTACTGTACGGTGGGAGTACAGCATGAAATTTTCTTTCTTTGGCGACCATTTCTGCGCGACCCCAAAGATGAAATGGTATTAGAGCTTGCAGTCAAAGCAGGATGTCAGAGTATAATCACATATAACACAGTCCTTTCGCGTAAAGAGGATGAGTAAAAGTACTTAGTTTAAACTCATAGAGAAATAAAACAAAGGCTGAGCGATGAGTCCCCAGATCAAAATCC
>JAYUSC010000063.1:0-5345 GCA_043755885.1 Pseudanabaena sp.
ACCGCGATCGAGTTGCATACCTTCGACAACTTCCAATTCAGTTGTGAGGGACTTCGATTCTTCGACGGTGATTACGCCATCTTTGCCAACTTTGTCCATAGCGTGAGCGATCATTTCGCCAATTTCAGCATCATTACCCGATGAAATTGTGGCGATTTGAGCGATTTCAGCATTGGAGTCAACAGCCTTTGCTTTCTTGGCAATCACATCAACGAGGTGAGCAACTGCCTTTTCGATGCCACGACGCACGCCCACTGGGTTTGCACCTGCAGCAACGTTCTTCAAGCCTTCACGAATCATTTCTTGAGCCAAAACGGTAGCGCTGGTAGTTCCATCGCCTGCTACGTCATTGGTTCTAGAAGCAACTTCACGAATTAGTTGAGCGCCCGCATTTTCTAGAGGATCTTCTAATTCAATTTCCTTAGCGATGCTCACACCATCATTAATGATTTGAGGAGCGCCATATTTCTTTTCGAGAACTACGTTACGACCTTTAGGCCCGAGGGTGACACGTACTGCGTCAGCAAGCGCATTAACACCACGCTCAAGAGCGCGGCGAGATTCTTCATCAAATACTACGATTTTTGCCATTTTTTTAATTTGGTAATTGGTTTTTATGATTTCGGTTTCTGTGGCGCTTCGCGCCACAGAAATCAAATTAATTATTCAACGATCGCAAGAATATCTCTTTCTGCAAGGAGCAAATACTCTACGCTTTCGATTTTGACTTCAGTACCTGCGTACTTGGAGTAAAGAACTTTGTCACCTGCTTTGACTTCTAACGCGACACGACTACCTTTGTCATTGCGTGCGCCAGGTCCAACGGCTGTTACTTCACCGATTTGAGGTTTTTCTTGTGCTGTGTCTGGCAAGAAAATACCGCCTACAGTTTTTTCTTCTTTAGTTGCTACTTTGACCAATAGGCGATCGCCTAGGGGTTGCAATGTACCAGTATTTAGGGTTAACGATGTCACTATGCCATACCTCCTTAAAATCTAATCAGAGTGGACTTTGCAAGTGATGACTTAAGGTTGATTTTGATCTCACTTTGGTCACAAATTGCGTGCTTTAGCACTCTGTCTCACTGAGTGCCAATATACTGCGAAATGAGTATGGGACTAGATCGGCTTACCGTACATTGCTGGCTATAGGGCTAAAAAAACAAGTGTGACGCAAAGCGTCACACTTGTTTTTCAGTCACGATCGCATCTAACGGTACGTCCCAAATATCACTGGGAATTACATCTATATAAAATTCATCAAAAATTATTCCTGCTTTAAATCCTGTCGAATTAGGCAACCAGCGATCATAAAAGCCGCCACCATAGCCCAGTCGATAACCTCGGCGATCGCAAGCTACAGCAGGTATCAAAATTAGATCAATATTCGCCAAGTCCATAATTGGCAAATCATGGCGCGGCTCCAGAATGCCAAATGCTCCCGATCGCATATTGCTCTGAAAATCTGCGATCGCAACTTGATGCCAAATCAGATCTTTTTCTACACAGCGCGAAAATCCCCAAGTTTTGTCAGGAAATCTTTGCCAAAGCGAATTTAAATCTGGCTCTTGCCGAAAACTAGTGAAAGCTAAAATATTTTGAGCTTGTTGGAAAATTTGCCAATTTGAAATGCGATCGCATATCACTTGACTTTTTTGTTGCCAAATTTGCTCAGGTATTTGGCGGCGGTTAGCTAGGAACTCCTTTCTTATTTGTTTTTTGCTTTTTTGTTCGTTTTTTTCAAGATCCACAATCTTTGCATGAAAAACACTTGTTATTTGGGAAATATTCAGTAAATTTGCTGGTGTAAAATACATCGCAAATTACACTTGCACTTGTACTTGCTGTTGTATTTGTAGAGATACTTGAGCTTGGACAAATGCGTTGTAAATGGGTATTTCTGAATTGATAATCTCAAAACTAGCAGTTAAAGCGTAAGGTACTTGAGCATCTGGATCGTTATTCCAGCCTTTATGAGCTACAACTGCTATGCAAAAGGCATCCCGTAAATCGAATGACTTCACAATTGCCCAATCTTTCTGAATTGTTCCATTTCCCCTAGATGTATCCCTAACACGCCTACCATGATTTTTATGCTGTCCAAGAGTCCAATCAAATAAACCTGATCCATCCTCTTGTTCTTCGGAAGCCTCATATTTATCAAGAACTCTTTCCAGAAATTTGTCTGGCGACTCTCCTTTTTGACTGCATTCCCAATGTAGCCAAGTAGATAAATACTTTCGTTTACTACGCCTTGTTCGCCGTGGCTCAGCTTTGTAGGCAAGTGTAATCTCAACCAAAATATCAAACGACTCTGCTGGCGATTGCAAGTCTTTAGGAACTACTACTTGATAGATATCTGCTTGTTTAGCTTTAATGTAAGTATCTCCGCTAGTAATTAACGTCACACGATTAGGGGCATTGCCGATCGCTCGATCAAGATTAGGTAAACCGTAGCCCATCATCCGAATAATTGGTGAGAGATCTGATTTATTGTTTGTCCATGTAGGTAGCCGTGCTGATTGGACAATCAAGGCTTTATATAGCAAGCAGCTTTCTTGAGGAAAATTAGCAGCTAACGCGGCAGCAATATGGGTAACTTTAGGTGCTGCAAAAGATGTCCCCACAGTGTCTGAAGCGATCGCTGGTGTTCCTCCCGTTGTTGTCCTCACTAATTCAGGACAAACTTGCTTATTAGTGGTAAAACTAGGTGGATTGCCTTCATCTTTAATGAAGTCACCACCATATTCCACAACTTCAGGTTTAATCGAGTCCCAGATCCCATAACCTGTACAAGAAAATGATGACGGATGATCTTTAGATGCAATTGAAGTTAGCGATGGTTGACTATAGGTAGTATGAGCAATTGAGCCAACTGTAAGTGCTTGAAGACTTTGAGCAGGATTGGCAATACGAGATGACTTTTCTAACAAATAATCTGGATATGGACAGTCATCTTGAAAATGCTCTGTGAGTGCTTTTCGAGTTACGCTAAGTCCCGAACCACGATTTAATGGTAGATTCCCAGCAGAAACAACAAAAAGAATATCATTTAGCCAGCAAAGGTTATCTATTTCCGCCGCCCAAGCACTCATATAAGTTATTCGGCAAGAACTAGAGCTATTAATGGAATGATTAAAGATATGAGTACCTCTTTGGTGATAGAAGTCTACAATTTCTTTAAGAACTTCAGGCATATAAAGGTTTTGTGGAAACTTACAATCACGTCCCAACACTCTAGCATTTTGAAGCCAGCAGATCGCTGATTGACTAGCTGTAGGAATTCCTTGAGGGTATAAAATTGCTCCTGCAACTCTTGTCCCATGACCTCCATCTTGTACATAATCTGCCATCAGATCTATCTCACTAGGAACCCAAGATCGTGAATTATTGCTATCCATAGCAACACGTAATAAAGGATGGCTTTCCTGAATACCGCTATCAATAATGCAGACTTTTGGGGCTATTGGCGATGGAGGTTCAAGAGTAAAAGCAGATTCCTGAATACTTGGAGTACGGTTAGCTAAGATTTCTGAAATTTGATCGAGTTCACTAATTTCAAACACATATGGATAGTTAGTTGCTAAATCTTTTAAAGCTTTACCAGAGATTTCAACGCGACAGGAGAAGCTATCTGGTAAAAGAGCAAGATGAGAACGATCATCATATGAGGCTTCTTGCAAAATAGTTCCACTAATGTCTGAAATAAATTTTTTAAAATCTAATTCTCTATTCCACTGTAGATCATCCCATTCTTGGATAGTCTGATCGCGTTTGTCAGTCCATTTAGCAACTCTAAGTGCATATTTTGCAGAATCTTCATTTTCGTTTTGAGAAGGATGTACAGAAAATTTAGAATTTAGTCCAACACAAGCAATACTGACAGCAACTGTATAAATTTGCTCATCTAGAATTTGATCCCATAGCGCAAGCAGATCAGGAGATAAAATACACTCTAAACGTTGAAACTTGCCTTCAAGAATTTCCCATATTTCAGCAACTTTGCCACCACCATACTCTTCAGCAATAAACGTTTCAATTTTTTGTTGCAATTTAGTTAGCTCAGCATCAGCCGCAGCACCAAGAATGTAGCCAGTTTCAACTTCAAGGATAACTTCAATTCCAAAGCTTTTGAGAGTATCTACATCAAATGATTTTGGATCTACCTTTAATAGAAATGATGGAACATTAGGGATGTCTGGCAATCCTTCTTGCTGACGCTCCTCAAATCTAGTTTTCCAATCACTGATAATTGTGGATACAGAAGACTGAAGACCACGACCATGAGTACCTGAATCCCCACGATTGTTAGTAGAACGGTTTGATTGTCGAGGTGGAATTCCAGAACGGGCAAAATCTGTTTTTGTTATTCTTAAAGGAATATGCTTAAATTGTTGAGAGTTATCAGACATGAGCAGTTACAATATCCTGTATTGATTCTTCTAAATGTTCTTGAATAACAAGCTCTTCTCGATCTAGAATTGCCCGTTTTGCAGCATCCTGAGCAACTCGCACAACTTGAGCCGCCGAGAAACCATTCATCTTCTGTACAATTAAGTTCCAGTCAATTGAACCAACTGCAACAGAACATAAAGTTTGCTTTAATATTGCCCTAATTTCTGATTCTGTTGGTTTTGGTACTTCAATAGCATCGTCAAATCTACGCCACACGGCTTCATCTAAAAACTTAGTTAAGTTAGTAGCAGCTACCAGCAAACCATTTGAAACTTCATATTCATCAAGGAGTTGCAGAAAAGTATTAACTACCCGTTTGATTTCACCAACCTCCTGATTATCCTCACGCGACTTGGCAAGAGCATCACATTCATCAATGAAAAGTAAACAAGGAGTTGCCGCCGCAGTCTCAAAGACTTCACGTAAATTCGTAGCAGTTTCGCCTAGAAATGAAGATACCATTGCATCAAAACGAATTTTAATCAAAGTTAAGCCTGTATTCCAAGCAATTCTTTCTGCTCCCATAGTCTTACCGCAACCAGGGGAACCGTAAAGTAATATTTTTTGACGATAACGCAAACCATGATGAGCAAGGCGATCGCGAGCAGCATATTCCCGTTCGATACGACGAAATCTAGTTTCCACAGCATCTGAAAGAACCATGTGATGCCGTAAGCGATCGCGAGGAATAGTTACAATAAAAGGGTGATTGAATCGATGCTTACTTGATAAAGGGGTTAGTGTGCGCGAATCATGGTTTTTTAAAATCCCACCATCGTAAGCCGCCAAGTCCAATTTTTTTTGATTTATTGCTGATGAAGTTTCGGTTGTATTAAAACGATTACTTTTTTGAAGAATGTTTTCGAGTTGTTCAGCTAGATTAGTATGTCC
>JAYUSC010000064.1:0-2312 GCA_043755885.1 Pseudanabaena sp.
GCCCGCCGAACCAATTTTGGTTTTTATTAAATTTTCGTTCTTAAAGATTGTTGGTAATTCTGCCAGCCATTTTTGAGGATGAATCTAGAGTCGATAGGCAAGATTGTGTATTGTCGCACCCCAAAAGATATAATCGCTTAAGACTTGTTTACATAATCATAGACACAATCACAGATTTATATGGCAGAGGTTACTTTTTTTAACGCCCTCAGAGAAGCGATTGATGAGGAAATGGAGCGCGATCCAGCCGTTTATGTTTTAGGCGAAGACGTGGGGCATTATGGCGGCTCCTACAAAGTAACCAAAGACCTTTACAAAAAATACGGTGACTTACGCCTACTCGACACGCCGATCGCAGAAAACAGTTTCACAGGTATGGCGATCGGGTCAGCAATGACTGGTTTGCGCCCGATCATCGAAGGCATGAACATGGGCTTCTTGCTACTTGCTTTTAACCAAATCTCTAACAATGCAGGGATGTTGCGCTATACCTCTGGTGGTAATTTCAAAATCCCGATCGTTATTCGTGGTCCTGGTGGCGTTGGTCGCAACCTCGGTGCAGAACATTCGCAACGGCTTGAAACCTATTTTCAAGCTGTCCCTGGCATTAAAATGGTGGCTTGCTCCACGCCTTACAATGCAAAAGGCTTGCTAAAGTCAGCAATTCGTAACGATAACCCGATCCTGTTCTTTGAGCATGTGTTGCTTTACAACCTCAAGGAAGATATTCCTGACGAAGAATATTTGTTGCCTCTCGACAAAGCCGAAATCGTGCGCGAAGGTAATGATGTGACGATCCTGACCTATTCACGGATGCGTTATCACGTACTCAAGGCAGTCGAGACTTTGGTTGACAGAGGCTACGATCCTGAAGTGATTGACTTGATTTCGCTCAAGCCTTTGGACATGGATACCATCGTCACCTCGTTGCGTAAAACTCATCGCATTGTGATTGTTGAAGAAGGAATGCGTTGCGCCAGTATTGGCTCAGAGATCATTGCTTCGATCAATGATGGTTATTTTGATGAGCTTGATGCGCCGATTGTCCGTCTTGCTGCGCTAGATGTCCCAACTCCCTACAATGGCGGATTAGAAAATCTGACAATTCCTCAACCTGAAGATGTGATTGCCGCAGTTGAGAAACTACTCGCTTAGAAGCTTGTAAAATAAATGGTCAGAATAAAAAAGCAGAGAGATTGCGACGCAATCTCTCTGCTTTTTTATTCTGAAATCGGAATGTTGGGATTTGAACCCAAGACCCCCACTACCCCAAAGTGGTGCGCTACCAAGCTGCGCTACATCCCGTTGCGTTTTTGACGCTTTCCTATCATAACATGAAGATTTACAAATTTTACTTGCTAACAAGAAATATTGCGATCGCAATAGTGGCGACGCTTTGCACCGCTACTGTTGTCGATTTCATTTACCCATATTGCGTTTGAGTCGTTCGAGGTCTTCATCCATTTCCCATTGTCGAAAAGTTTCTTCTAACTTATCGTTAGGATCTCGAAAGGGTGGAGTATAAAGATTCTCCCAATTTAAAGGAGTACTAGTTGGTGATTTTGCTTTGGCAGTTTTGGCGGCTTCAGCAACTTTGGCTTGAACTTCCTTACGGCGCTCTTGGATCTGTACCTGTAGCGTTTGACTATCAGTGGCTCGTTTTTTGACAAGTTCCATCTGCGCCCAAATTTGATTACCTTGGCGTAGTAATGCAGCTTCTCGTTCTTTCGCAGGATTAGCCAGATCGGGTCGATTAAAGGATTCGGCTTTGACAGTGCGATCATGCCAAACGCGAATTTCTTCAGCGATTTCCAGAATCCGATCTTGGAGCTTTTTCTCCTCCAGTTTTGAGCTAACAATTAGTTTCGCTATTTCTTCTTCTTGCTGCCGCAATTTATCTTCGAGGATTTGTAACTCAATCTGTGGGTTATTACGAATAAACTCCTCTAAGCGGGTCTCTAAAAATCGAGATATATCCTCTATTAACCCCATATGTTTTCCTCAGATGTTTTAGGCACTTTCTAGCAAAATTGTAACCCAATATCAACATTGGCATAGTCAACCCCAAACGATAATTGCGGCGCAATTATCGTTTGGGGTTTAGGGAATGTTAGAACTTCTGCCCGACAAATATAGTTTTAGTTTCCTGACCACGCTTGAGGATGATCTCTTGCTGGCTCACACGCGATAAAACCCAGCCAGTATTACTGATCGCTTTGCCTAGTCCGATCGATTGGACAGAGCCATTTATGTCGAGCATGGCAGTAGAGCGATCGCCTAAATCAAGTACACCGATCAATGTGTATGATGGC
>JAYUSC010000065.1:0-2312 GCA_043755885.1 Pseudanabaena sp.
TCTTGAGAATAGCGATCGCGCATATCGTCAACATTCATGCTTCTCGGTGCATCAGGATTTTTGAGAAAATAAGTGAAGTCACCTGTCGCATTAGGATCAGTATTTTGTCCATAATCACCAGATAAATTGTTTTTTGCAGTCAATTCTTTAGGAGGTGCTTGAATTTTGTACGGGGCAGGTTCTACACCATCGCTATTAGCATTTTTTGGAGGTTCAGTTTGTGATGATGTTGAGTTTGCATTTCCAGATTCCGTATTTTGGTTTACAGCAGGAGGTTCTTCTCCAACTGGCTTGGGTGATAATGCATCTTTTTGTGCGCCTGCATATCTATTTCTAGATTCTGGAGATAATTCAACTTTGGGACCTGGTAGGGTGAGATTACTTATTTTGTCCTGCAATGACTCATTGAAATGTATTGGCTTAGAAGGCGAATCAATTTTTGTGAGCAATGGGTTTTCATGTTCACCGCCCTTAGTGGTGCTAATTACATTAGACATTTATTTTATCTCCCAAAATTTAATGTTTAAAATCGCGTCGATATGGCGCTTAAACTGCCATGTATCAGGAAAAGCAAACTGTGGATAATCATCACGAACAGTTTCTAAGGCAAACTGCCATGCTAAATCAAAGGATTTTTCCCATATAGATTTGAGGCTAGGAGAATCCATGAGTTCGAGTTTAATTTGCTGCCGTTGTTCTCTAATAGTACGCTCCCAGCCATTAAACTCTTGTGGCATATCCACATATAAGCGCTTGAGCAGATGCTCTAGCAATGTTTTCAGCCGTTGCTTTAACTCGCGTTTTTGCGATCGCCCCAAATCCTCAATCTCCTCAATCAAATTTTCTAGATCCACTCGATCAAAGTCTCGCGCCCTGAGTTTGGCGATCGTTTCTTCAGTCCAAAGTAAATAATCAACATTATAGAGAGTCGTTGTAATAGTCTGCGTCATTACTTTAGCTCCAGATTTAATCCATCAGAAAATATTGTAAATCTTGAGGATGATCGGCTGTTAGTTGAATTGCTAAACATACTTTCAGATCATACTGTAAACTCTTGGAAATGTAAGGATAAACGATCGCAGTTTCTACAAAGTTTTGCAAAGCTTGACTAGGTGTAATTTCGCGGTTTTGCATGTCTTGGGTGAAGGAACTGCGATCGCAACTAAGCATCACCTTATTCTCGTAGCGAAAAACACCTGCGGCTTCACTTTTGCGATATTCGGGATGGGGGAAACCGAGTTGCAATAGATGATCGGGTAAGCGGCAAAGATTAATCCAATCATTGAGAATGGGATTATTTGGCTCAAATAGCGATCGCACTAATAAACGGTGTGCTTGATCGATTTGTACGCCTAGCCAACCGTGAACTTTGGCTTTTTCTTGGACGGCTTCCAATGCTAGTAAACTGAGAGCGCTACTCAGAATTGCTTGGATTTGGGGCATGGCAAGATGATTGACACCACGTTCCGCTAGGATTTGTCCCAAGGTGGGCATCACCAAATCTTTTGCAGGTGCGCCAAAGGGAGCCGCGAGTAATTGCAGAATTAAAGTTTGTTTACGATCTTTGTATTGAGGTGATTCCGATAGAAAGCGAATCGCGTCAAAACCTAGTTCGATACAACTTGCCAATTCGGGATTAGTCGGACATCCAAATAATGGAGCGTAGAGTGATGGATAGCGATCGCGAAAAGTGGTAAATGTCGCTGCAATCTCAGCATCGGTAAGTCTAGGATTAAAGCCATTCCGCGAGTCATCTTTGAAATTAGGGGCGATCGCCAGACTTGGCTCAGGATTGCCACCGATGTAATAGAGCATCTGCCCCGTACCAAGAGAGGCAAGAGATTTTTCCTGTTGAGGCGTGAGCAACATCGCACGGCTAAGCGATTCGCGGTTTTTCGCCTCAACAATGCGATGGGCGATTTTGATATTTGTATTTACCATCACGTCAGGGACTAAGCCTTCAGGATTTTGTTCTGCGATCGCAATTCCCTGTCCAAATCCGCGCACTTCCGCCAACATATTCGCAAAATTCTTGACGGCTTTTCCTTTCGGATTTGCGGATTCTTGATTGCCAGATTCCGCGACATTTCCTAAGAGATTATGCGCTTCTTCTACGAGCAATAAATGCTTCAGCTCACCTGTGGCTTCATGGCGGCGAGCTGTCCAATATTGATAGCAACGATTGAGAATCAGTCCCATAATAAAGGCACGATCGTCAGTATTCGTGACTTGGCTCATTTCCAAAATCACGGGACGCTGCATTAATTCATCAAAGGGAATCGATTCTGTCGTATCGAGCATTTTACCCAATG
>JAYUSC010000066.1:0-2311 GCA_043755885.1 Pseudanabaena sp.
AAAAGGATGCGCGAAGCGCATCCTTTTTTTTATGAAATTTTGCCCAATAAAACCGATCGCTTTGCACCAGTCACACTTGGCAAGTTACCAGCGCGTCCATTTAGTCGCAAGTATCCCAACAAGGCAAAGGCGATTGCTTCTTTACTATCCCCACTCATGCCAAAGTCATCGGTACGCTTGACGATCGCAGGAGCGAGCAAATCCTGTAAGCGCTCCATCAAATAACGATTGCGCCCACCACCGCCGCCAATCAAAACTTCATCAGGAAATACGGGCAGAAAATCGCGATAGCTTTTTGCGATCGCACGAGCCGTAAATTCGGTCAGCGTCGCCAAAATATCGTAATTACTTAGGTTTTGACATTCCGCTAAACGCGCTTCTAAATAGTCGGGACTAAATAACTCACGCCCTGTCGATTTCGGTGGTGCGGTTACAAAAAATTCTTGTTGTAACCATTTACTGATTAAATCTAAATCTGGCTTGCCTTGACTTGCGATCGCACCATCACGATCAAAAGATTCACCAAATAGCTTTTGGGTTGCCATATCCATCAACACGTTACCAGTACCATTATCAAAACCAAAAACTTGATCTTGATCCTCAATTGAATTTGGCGGCAAATAAGTGAGGTTACTAATCCCGCCAATATTTTGGCAGACGCGATATTTTGTGAGATCTGAAAACATCAAAACATCCAACATTGATACAAGTGGAGCACCCTGCCCCCCAGCCTCAATATCAGCAACTCGAAAATCGCTAACGGTTGTGATCCCCGTCAATTTGGCAATTAATGCTCCTCTACCAAGCTGGATCGTATAGCCCATTTTCTTAGTAATAGGAGGACGATGAAATACTGTTTGCCCGTGAGAACAAATCAGATCGGGTTGCTTAACTCCTTTTGCCATAATCGCGATCGCAGCTTCAGCAAAACACTCAGCAATGCGATCATCGAGTTCACATATTTGCTGTAGCGATCGCAGTTCCCCTGCACAGACCGCTAATATCTCAGTTCGTAGATCATCTGGATATGGGTAAGTATGCCCTGCGATTAAATTAGTTTCGAGATGGTTATTGCGATCGCAAATTTCCACCAGAGCCGCATCGATCCCATCCACCGATGTCCCACTCATCAAACCAATCGCTAATATTTTTGTTCTTCCCGATAGAGAATTAATCATGGATTTAAGCTAAAAAGATAATTGCGATCGCCTTTAATCTTATATTGCTAAGCCTGTTTTCGATTTAGCATTTCAATCATCATCCTGATACTTTCGGCTTGAGTTTGGGCAACGATCGCCTGTTGTCTGGTGATTTCTTTGATTTCTACCAATTCAGCATGGAGCGTTTCGCGTTGTTCCCTTGCTTCTTCCCTGACACTGTTTATCTCAGCCTTGATGTTTGGCAATTCAAGGTACAAAGCCTCTATGAGTCTGCCTATTTGTTCGCCTTGCTGGTCTATCTTGTCAGCGATCCGATCTACTTTGTCAGCAAATCGATCTAATCGCTCATCCGTCCATCTTTCAGTCATTAGTGTAATCTCTGCGATCAATTTCTTGCTTCGGTATTATCTGGTCATAGCTAATGGCATTAATTTTCTGGAATAGGTAATTACCAAGGTTTGCGCCGTGGTTAATTCCTGCTCTGATGTCACAACCCGATTCATACTCGATCTGTACATCCCTGAGCATCTCTGCTTCGTCAATATCAAATTTATCCGTAATCATGGCTTGGCTTCAAATTCAGATAACGCTATTTCAGCACACCATTGTCGAGATTTGTCAGGATAATTAGATTGTACTGCTTCGATTAGCTGACAAGTTTTTGGATAATCGTAAAATAGTAAAGATAATAGTTTTAATTCGGCTTTGCTTAAAGGTTTACGATTATTTTGAACTTCCTCACGAGCCGCTTTGATATGGCGTTCAATAAGTTGCTTTTTACGCTCTGACTCTAAACACTCTTTTTCTATTGCTTCTCTACGCTTACGCTCAATACTTCTTTCTTGTAAGGATTTTGACTTAGGATATTTTTTCTGGATATCCCATTTACTTACATATTTTGGGCGTTTCCAAAATCTTGCCAATCTGTCGTTACTAGGGTGTGACGATTTTCGACTTAATGAAAACCACAACAAAATAAGCAAAAATATTGCTATTAAAGCTGTAATCGGCATCCTAAAAGCTCTGCTCTACTTTCTCAGTGAAAATCTTACCGCTTTAACAGTAGTTTTTTAGGTAAAAACAAAATTTACAGTTAACTTA
This sequence comes from Pseudanabaena sp., assembly GCA_043755885.1. Lineage (GTDB taxonomy): Bacteria > Cyanobacteriota > Cyanobacteriia > Pseudanabaenales > Pseudanabaenaceae > Pseudanabaena. The sequence continues at coordinate 2,262 of JAYUSC010000066.1, forward strand.
TTTTTATGAATTTAATCTAGCAAAATAACAAAAAAAAGGGGCGGCGCTTT
>JAYUSC010000067.1:0-2311 GCA_043755885.1 Pseudanabaena sp.
GTTGATGTTGCTGACTGTTCTGCAAGATCTCGTACTTCTTCGGCAACCACACTAAATCCGCGCCCTTCTTCACCAGCACGAGCCGCCTCAATCGCGGCATTCAGCGCGAGCAAGTTAGTTTGGGCAGCAAAGTTACTGATCAAGTTCACAATCCGCGAAATCTTTTGCGAAGTCTCACCCAGACGCTTGACCTTTTTCGCAGTTTCCGACACAGTTTCACGGATCTCGGAAATCCCCTGAACCGTGAGGTTCATCGCCTCGTCTCCTTCTTTGAGAACCGATACAGCTACTTGCATTCCCTGTTCAGCTTGTTTGGCTCTATCTTCAACACCTCGACTTGACTCAGCCATGACCTTGATTTCTTGTAGCGCTGAGTTAATCGATTCTGACTGCTTCAAGGCTTCATTAGACACCGATCGCACTAACATTTCATTACTGATAGTTGTTTGAGTTACAGACTGTGATGCTCCCTGCACTTCAACTACCAGTTTCCGCAAGTTGCGAATAATTGCGTTATAAGAGTCCGCGATCGTCCCTACCTCATCAGCAGTCACGTTGGCTCGAATCGTCAAGTCACCACGACTAACAGGATCAACTTCCATTAGTAGCTCCAAGGCTCGGCGCTGCAAAAGCTCTTTTTCTTGCTTTTGCTGCTCAGTTGCGATATCTGCTTCTGCTCTTGCCTCTTGACGAGCATTCTCCAATCTTCCTGCTTCTTGTTGTTGGATGTCACTTAGGTACTTGAGCTGCTCCGCCATGCCGTTAATGTTACTAGACAGGACACCCATCTCATCTTCACTCACCACCTCAAGGCGAGTATCTAGATCTCCTTGTCCAATTTTTTCGACCACCTTCGCGGCTTCTTGAATTGGTTTAACTGCTCGATTAGTGATAAAAGCTGCCAAAAGACCAACTAGTACAGCCGTTATACCTGTACCTGTCGCCAAGGTGAAAAATAGATCTTGTTGAGGCTTGAATGCAACACTGGTATCAATTGCCAGAATAATGCCCATATTTAGATTGGGCATATCGCGATAATTTGGCAATGGCTGATAAACAAACAATTGCGGTCTACCACTTGAGTTACCTTCTATTGTAGAGCGATCAATCCCAACGGCTGTAGCTGGGGTTCTATTGGTAACCGCCGATGCTAATATGAGAATATCTTCCTTAGCTTGGCTGTTTTCTTGACGTTTTTCCGTGGCAAGAAATATCTTGTCTGACGCATCGAGCAAATGGAAGTCATCATTTTCGGTCACGCCTCCTTTGATCACATCTTCAAGATTCTCAATCGGCATTCTTGTTCTTACGACACCAACAAACTTGTCAGAACCAATTTCTTTGACAGGAGCCGATATAAACAAGCTGACTTTTTTGGTGACTGTTGATTTTCCTGGCTGACTAATAAACGCTTTTCCTGTAGACAAAGCATTTTTGAAGAAATCACGCTCTTTGATATTCGGTGCAGGATCGGCGGTAATTGTCGATCTAGTCGGGGTATTTCCATCCAAATCTGCAAATGCAATCAAGTTATATACGCCATATACCTTGGCATAGTCATTTAAAATAGCTTCGCGCTCAGTTTGAGGAATAACAGCTTGAGCTTTGCGATTTGTGAAAATAGGATGATTCGCTAATACTTGGACATCGCCATAGCGCTCATACATAAAACGATTTATTTTATCTGCGATCGCACTAGTTTTTTGCTCTTGTGTCTCCCGAATCCGCTCATCAAGGGAACGGCTAGAGAAGTAATAAGCAGCACCACCGATCGCAATTACAGGAATACTACTAATTACCACCGCTAAAACAGTTGCCTTGGTCCGCAGATTTAGCGATCGCCATCCCCATTTTTTTCGTTTAGGTCGTTGTGGATTGGACGACAACTCATCTTCTAGTAAGCTTTCGAGAGACCCCATCTGATTTTCAGCAGCATAATTGCTATTCGTATCGGCGTTTCCTGATTGAGGTTGATTTTTGGGTTGATTATTTTGGGTCAACATTGTTTCTGCTCCTTTAAATGTCTAAAAAAGTATTTAAAAATAAAATCTGTAGCTTGATAATTGTCGATATTTATACACTCGCAATCTCAGCGATCGCATCGCTATCAAGCACCAAAAAAGTCTCTTCTGCACCATTTAACCAATAGCCTCGACAAGCCTGCTTCATTGCTGGATTTGTAAATGTGAGTGCTGAAGTTTGGATACTGGAAATATCACATCGCACCATCTGCCCCACACGCGACACAGCAAAGCCAATCACATTATCTTGACTACGCAGAAATATAATGTGACATTTGTCCTGAAGTTTC
>JAYUSC010000068.1:0-5332 GCA_043755885.1 Pseudanabaena sp.
ACGCTGACCACAGCCAAACCAGCCAGAAAAGGGGCGATCGCTTGCCATGCTTCGGGCAGTAAACCTAGTCCAAACCGTAATAGCCCGTAAGTTCCTAGCTTCAGCAGAACTCCTGCGAGTAGGGTGGAGACTGGGGTTGAGGCTTCAACATGGGCATCGGGTAGCCATGTATGTAATGGCACGATCGGGATTTTGATGCCAAAACCTAGCAGTAGCAGCAGCAGCAAAATCCCTTTGGTGGTTTGCGATACGCCTTCAAGATTTAAGTCTTGATAGTTAAAGGTAAAGGCTGTCTCAGCACTGCCCAAAAACGCCATACCAAAGAAGGCTGCTAAGAGCAGCACGCCTGAGATGGCAGTATAAATTAAAAACTTGGTAGCTGCGTAGCCGCGCCTTTCGCCGCCCCAAATCGCGATTAATAGATAGAGGGGAATTAGTTCAACTTCAAAGAAGAGGAAAAAGAGAAGTAAATTTTGGGCTAGAAATGCACCATTTACGCCGCCACCAAGCAGTAATAGCAATGGAAAATAGAGGCTAGGACGCTTGATATCATCGCTGATGTAGATGGCGATAACTAGCAGTAATCCATTCATTAGCAGCAATGGCAAGGATAAACCATCGACACCTAGTCGATAGGTAAGTCCAATGGTGTCTAACCAAGCTAGGGATTCGCCTAATTGGATTGAGGATTGACCGATATCAAATTTGGTGATTAAGAACAGCGACCATCCGAATGTTGCGATCGCAATTCCTAAAGATATTCGGCGTAACTGTTGGGAGTCGAGAAAGGCTCCCAATAAAACGATCAGCAGCGCACCTGCGATCGGCAGCCAGACTAATGTACTAAGCATATTTGATTAAAAAATAATAATTAAAACAATTAAGGTGATTTCTCATTTAAAATTTACCCCACCCTAACCCTCCCCTTTGCAAGGGGAGGGAACAATATTTTTAGTTTTCCCCCTTTGCAAGGGGGAATTGAAGGGGTAAAGCCCGAGTGATATCTAGCCGCTGAATATTTAATTCAGACCGTAAAATGCGGCAAATCCAATCAGAATTAGACCGATCATGATTGTCAGCACATATTGCTGCAATCGACCTGTCACTGTATATTTCAGACTTTCACCACTAAATATTGAGGCGAAGCCAACAAAATTGACTGAACCATCAACTAAATAGCGATCGATCCAAGCCAAAAATTTGGAACCACCGCCGACGATTAAGACCACAGTGTATTTATAGATGGCTTGCACATAGAGATCATAGGCTAGCAAATCCTGTACAAATTTCCATACCTGACGAGTAGCCTTGGGTAGCATCGGTACAGAGCTACCAGTTTCGTAGGGTTTGATGTAGATGTATGCCCCCAACCCAAAGCCCAGAAGTCCAGAAGCCGCAAGTACGATCGTCCCCCAGATATCCACTGTATCTAAGTCAATATCTACGGACTCCCATGATGGTAATAAGATGGGAACGAGCAAAGTAATGATCGTCAGTGAGACTAATGGCAACGCCACTGGCCAAGCAACTTCGGGGGCACGACGGGTTTTGGGCTGGACTGGACCGAGAAATACTAGTGCAAACATTCGCATCAGTCCGAAAGCGGTAATGCTATTAACTAACAATGCGATCGCAATTAGCCAAGGGTCACTATTCCAAAAGGTTTCTTCCCAGCGTAAGAGCGTCCAAAATCCACCAAAGGGAATCAACGCCACTAAGCCCAGTGAACCGACAATATAGCCGACGAGACTGGCGGGCATTCGCGTTTTGATACCACCCATTTCGGTGAGATCTTGGGTCATCGTGGACATCATCACCGCGCCTGAACTGAGGAATAGCAGTGATTTGCTGATGCCATGACTAAAGAGCAAACCCAATGCTAAATCAGGTTGTTGCATCCCTACAGCGATGAAAACTAGACCGAGGTAGGCACTAGTTGAGTGGGACAAAGCGCGTTTCATATCGATTTGCGCGATCGCAACTAACGATGCTCCGATCGCAGTAATTGCGCCAAGCACCACTGTAACTTCCGCCGCCACTGGGAATAGAGATAATACGGGCTGAAACTTAATCAGCACATAGGCTCCTGCGCCCACAACGACCGAATTTCGCAAAATCGATGCAGGGTTTGGTCCCTCCATCGCCTCATCAAGCCATAGATGTAGCGGGAACTGAGCGCATTTACCCAATGGACCAGCAATCAGGGCTAGTCCTAATAATGTGCCAAATTGTTGATGTTCGGCAAAATAGGCGATCGTTTGCGGTGCATCAGCCCATACTTTGAGATCAGAAAAATTCAGGCTATCCGTAAGATTGGAGAGTGTAACGACTGCCATCAATAAAAACAAGTCGCCGACTCTCTTTGTCCAAAAGGCATCTCTCGCAGCGGTCACTACTAGAGGCTGTGCATACCAAAATCCGACTAATAAATAGGTGGATAGGGTGAGCATTTCTAGCAGGGCATAGCTAAAAAATAGTGAGTCGCTAAAGGCAATACCTGTAATTGCGGCTTCAAAAAAGCCAATTAAAGCGCAAAATCTAGCGATCGCCCAATCAGTTTCGAGTGAGCCTAGTCCGTAGACCTGTGAGATCAAACTCATCAAGGCAATCATCACTGATGCGCCGACACTAATCATGGACACATTAAATGAGCAAGCCAGATTTAGGTCAAAAGATTGAAACCAAATAAATTCAAATTGTTGAGCAGGTTGCCCCCAAATTGATGTTAGTAACCAACAACTATGCACTAGGGCAATTGTGGTCATTAAAATATTTAGGTAAACCGCAGGACGAGGACCTGATCGACGCAAGATCCTTAATGACCAAGGGAGTGTCAGTACTGCGCCCAGCAAACCATAGCAAGGAAGTAACCAAGCTGTTTCTAGGATCATTGATTTTACTATAGAGTTTTTACTATGTTTATCTTAAAATCTATTCGATATTTTAAGAGTTTACCGTAAAATGCTTTGCGTCCCTTTTTTTAAGTAGCTAAGATCAAATATAAAACCCCAAAATCTGTACCGCCCGCGTAGCAGGCGGTACAGATTTTGGCTCTGGGTTTTTAATTTTGTTGAGCTACTTAATGCATTTGAAAATAGCGATCTAATAAAACAAAGCGATCGCAAGCTTGTTGATAACGTTTTTGCCATGTGGCGGTACTCCGCGCAGTTTGCAACATAGTTAAATCCACGCCAAGCATTTTTAATTGTTTATCGATTTCCACTTGCAAAGATAAATTTTGCGGTGTGATCTCTAAATTTGTATTTATAAGATTTGACTGAAAAAATGTTTGAATTTCACGCTGCGATCGCAGCCATTCTTTGGCGATCGCAGGGACAGGTTCTGGTTGCGTTGCGATCGCAGTTTGCAATATTTCTAACTGATTTTGCAAATCATGAACTAAAGCTAAATAATCTTGTGTCAAGGTTTTAGTGATGAAATTTACACGATACTACAATTTTTAGTGGCGCGGCGCAGCCGCGCCACTAAAAATTGGTTCCTTATTTTTTTAGCAAGAAAAAAGTTTTAATTTCATAAGGTTTAAATATAACTTTCAAGTGATTTGAATCATCTTGAAACAATGGAAGCAAAGTATTCTTGTTTTCCATCAAATCGCATTCCCAAATATTCTCTGCTTGCAATAAATCGAGTGAAATCTCGATTTCTGTCTCAGTTGTTTGCCCATGCGCCTCATAAAAACGCATAACCCAGCCTGACTGATCTTGCGATCGCTTAAATGCTGAGAGGACAATATTGGGTGTAGAAACTCGTAAAAAACTTTGTTGTTTGGTTGGAATTGGGGAATGTTGCAAAACTAAGGGATTATTTAACTCTTGAGCAAGTTGGATAATGTTTGCTTCACGCCAATCGCCTTGATGGGGAACTAAGCGATAAGTAAATTGATGATCACCGCGATCGCTATTTGGACAAGGCCAGTTAGGACTACGCAGCAGCGTTAATCGCAGACAATCAGGTTTTGCCTCATAGCCATATTTACTATCATTGAGAACGCTCAACCCAATCCCAGAGTTTGCTCCCGCCGAAGGCGGGAGTATACTCTCTGGGCTTTTTTCTCCCGCCACAGGCGGAATCGAACTCTCTGGGCTTCGAGAAACCGCGATATCTGCCCAATATTGGGCAGGAACTTCCCATTTGGCTTTTGCTTCAGCCGTCTCGCCAAGCGTACTACGCTGAATCGTTCCCATAGGGATTTCGTAAGTAGCATAAGGCGATCGCCAGTTCACAGGAAAGGCTACTTTTACTAAGGTATATTCTTCTTGCCAATCAACCCAATTATTAACAGTAATAAATGGCTCAAATGCTGTTAGTTGAATCTCTTGGATAAAAGTTGAATTACGGAACTTTTGGACTGTGCGGACAGAAACTAGTAAGCTGCAATTTTCACCGATGGTAATCGATTCGAGAGTTGCGGATTCTAACTTTTTACTCTCATAATTAGGATCAATATTCCATGCATCCCAATATTGTCCCTTGTCTTCAAAGAAATCTAAGCCGGTAGGCGATCGCAAGATCACTTGTTGCGATCGCATGTCAAATATTTGGGCGATCGCACCAGATTTAAGCTCAATCTCAACCTTAATATATTTATTCTCTAGATAAAATTTTTCACTGTCAGCAGTAATACTTAAAGGTTCATTTGTCTCAGAGATTTCTACAGATTCCAGTGCTGCAAATCCCAAGCTAGGAATATTTGCTAACCAACAAAATGAATTATCTGGAAGTTTAATTAACTGCGATCGCGACCAGTTGAGGAAATTCCATACTTGTAAATTCGTGTTTTCTTGCAGGACATTAGGGAGAATGCGATCGCAGATTTCTCGCGCCTCAGTCCAAGTACGATCAGCATCAATAAATACTTCAGGAATTGATGTGCCAGTGAGAATGTCATGAAATTGGTTAAGCAATAATCCTTGCCAAGCATTCTCTAATTCAGCTTGAGGATAGGGAATGTTTGTAATTAAAGTTGCGATCGCGCTATATTTCTCGGCATTACCGATCAGGATCTCAACTTGGCGGTTTTGTCGTTTCTGCTCAGCCTTGGATGTAAATGTGCCTCGATGAAACTCTAAATAAAGCTCATCTTGCCAAACTGGTAGATCTGCGGGTAATTTCTGTTTGAGATTTAACAGGAAATCCCCTAGTGTGCTGGGTTGCATCTTAAAAAAGATTGGTGAATCCGCCCACTTGCGGCCCATGTCGAGCATATCCGCAGTCGGTCCACCACCATGATCGCCAACACCATAGAGCCAAGCCGTCTCAGATATATCGTGTTTTTCTTCTTGGCTGGCGAGATATTTTGCGATCGCAACAG
>JAYUSC010000069.1:0-2310 GCA_043755885.1 Pseudanabaena sp.
GCGGGCCATGCCCGCCGCAACATTTTTGGGTTTTATTATTTCTTGCAAGTCCCTTACACAATAATTAAAAAACTAGAACCAAAATCTGTGCCGACCGCTATGCGATCGGGAAGGTAAGGTCAAATCTAACAGGAAAATAAAGCGGTCAAGGAGATGGTGATTGAGAGCTAGACGTTTGTAGGTCGCCATAGAGAAAACAAAAGGCTGGAGAGGATGAGCTGAAAGATGAAGTTGCCAAGCATCAAACTTGGCAAGATTAAGAGCCATCAAACAAACTAGCACTGTCCTGTTTGTAGATTCCATAAACCTGCGTAAATTCCATGATTAGCAACTAGCTCGTCATGAGTTCCCATCTCCACCACTTTGCCCTGATCCATCACATAAATGCGATCGGCATTGCGAATTGTCGATAGACGATGTGCGATCGCAATTGTGGTGCGATTTTTAGTAATGTAATCTAGGGATTTTTGGATCGCTGCTTCGGTTTCATTGTCCACCGCCGAAGTTGCCTCATCGAGAATTAAAATCGGCGGATTGCGTAACACCGCCCTTGCGATCGCAATTCGCTGTCGCTGACCACCCGATAGCTTTTGACCACGCTCACCGACGATCGTATCGTAGCCCTTAGGCAAGTTTTGGATAAAGTCATCGGCTTCGGCAATCTTGGCAGCTTCGACAATCTGCTCCACATTTGCCTCAAAGGAACCATAGGCAATATTTTCTAAAACTGAACCATGAAATAAAAACACATCTTGGCTCACCCAACCCATGCAAGAACGTAGCGATCGCAATTCTAAGTCGCGAATATCAATGCGATCGAGAAAGATATTTCCCGATTGAATTTCATATAAACGTAGCAGCAGCTTTACCAACGTACTTTTGCCTGAACCCGTAGCCCCAACGATAGCAGTAGTTTTATGGGCGGCGATTTCTAAGGACAGATTTTCCACAATTGGGAAGTTAGGAACATAGCCAAAAGTGACATTTTTTAATTGAATATCACCAGTGACTACAGAATTTAGTACCTGTGAACCTGAATGAATTGCGATCGGGGTATCCAGTAAATCCAGAATGCGATTGGTCGAAGCCATTGCCCTTTGATATTGATCAAGGGTTTCGCCCAAGCGGGTGAGCGGCCATAACAAGCGCTGAATCAAATAAATCATCACCGAGTAATTACCGACCGACAGCTTCCCTGCCTGTACTTCCAAGCCCCCGTAATAGAGAATCGCCATAAACCCCATAAAAATCAGAATCCTGATTAAAGGAACAAACGCCGCACTATATGCGATCGCCTTACGATTGCTTTGACGATATTGATTGCTTTCCTTCTCAATCCGTTTGCGTTCATATGCCTCGGTGACAAAAGCCTTAATCGTCGTGATTCCGCTAATATTATTCGATAATTGCCCGTTCAGCAGTCCCACCTTTTCGCGAACTTCCGCATAGCGCGGCGCAAGGAATTTCTGAAACCAAATCGAACCCCATAAAATAAACGGCATCGGCGACAGCGCTAACCAAGCCACATTCGGTGTAATCACAAAAAATGCACCACCAATCAGCAAAATAGTCGCTGAAACTTGAATTACTTCATTCGCACCACCATCGAGAAATCGCTCTAATTGATTGACATCATCACTCAAAATTGACATCAATCCACCCGAACTCCGATCCTCAAAAAAGGCTAGCTCTAACTCTTGCAAATGCTGATAAGCATCAAGTCTCAGGTCATGCTGCACAGTCTGAGCCAGATTGCGCCACTGAAGTGCATAGGCATATTCAAAAATTGATTCCAATCCCCAAATCACCGCACTGATTGCCGAAAGAACTAGCAACTGTGTGGCTAATCCTTGGACACCAAAAGGATTAGCCCAAAAGTTCTCTTTTTGCAACACCAGATCGATCGCCGCTCCAATCAAAACTGGTGGTGCTAAATCAAAAAATTTATTGAGAATTGAACAAATCGTCGCTATCCAAATTTGTTGGCGATAATTACGAGCGTAGCGAGTCAATCGGAGCAAGGGATGAGCATTAGACATAACAAGACTGCGACTGATATAACAAGAAAGTATCAATCCCAATAATGTTACTGGATAAATGTGGCTAAAGATCGCAAAGAAGGGACGATGCATCGCTCTATGTGCGGCACATCGTCCCTTCTTTTTCCTATAGCAGTTAGGCTTCTATTTTGTGAGCGCGAATAACTAATGACACTAAACTCTTGTGTTGTAAGGAATAAAAATTAAATAACCTGTGCATATACAGAGCTTTGCGCTCAAACCAGAACCAAGAAAATTTTTGAAAGTGTTG
>JAYUSC010000070.1:0-5325 GCA_043755885.1 Pseudanabaena sp.
AAGTTGGCGCAAAGCGCCAACTTCCTGTTATTCCCACATACGCTTGCCTTCTTGACCTTGCAAGCGATCGTGGGTATCGCGCAAAAGCTTGGGGATATCTAAATTTTCAGGACAGCGTGGTAAGCAATCACCACAGTCTGTACAGCGAATGGCTTTGCTGCCTGGGAACCAATGCCCTGCATTTTCAAACATTTTGTAGCGATATTTGCCAAACTCCACCATATCAAAGCCAATGGCTAAATTTCTGAGTCGTAATACTTCAGGAATATTGATATTTTCAGGACAAGGTAAGCATTTATAACACTGCGAACAGCGATCGCGTTCTAGTAAGTTATAGCGGCGATTCAGGCGATCGCAAACTGATTGCTCTAAGTCGGACATGGGCTGATCGTTGTCCCATGAGTCTTGATGCGAGTCGATTTCGGCAGGATTTGCTGCGCCGAGGCTGAGGGTATGCACGCGGGGATCGCTGAGCAAAAAGCGATCGCAGATATACAGCGCCGTAAATGGATCGCAAGTGCTGGTTAATTCTGCTGAAGGGTTGTACAGCATTCCGCCTTTATCCGAGGGCGAGATGATGAATACACCCATGTCTTTTTGATGGGCAAGCTGCACGGCGGCGGCGTTATGTTGATTGAAGTAGTAGTAATGTAAGTTGATTGACTCAAATAAATCGGTGTTGATCGCTGCGAGAATGACATCAAGAGGGGCATGGGTGGAAAATCCGACATGACCAATTATTTTTTGATCGATCGCTTCTCTAACTGCTTTCATGCAGCCTTTGGGATCGGTGACTAGATCGAGATGTTCTTTTAGATTAATTCCATGAATATCAAAATTGTCAATATAGTCCACATTTAGCTTTTTGAGGGACTGCTCGATCTCACGTCGCATTGAGTCTGCGTCTTTAGTTGGCGAAATTTTGGTGGTCAGATAAAAGCGATCGCGTTGTTTACTCAATCCATTTCGGATCGCCTTACCGATAAATTCTTCGCTCTTGCCATAGCCTTGAGCAGTCTCAATATGATTGATGCCAACTTCTAGCGCCCGCAAAATCGTCTTATGAGCATTCTCCGCCGATTCCATATAGCGCATTGCTCCTAACGAAAAGACAGATAGGAGCAGCTCAGTTTTGCCAAAGCGACGGTAGCGCATAGTGTAATTCCTAGATATTTTTTAGAACTGACGACGACCAAATATGAGAATTGCGATCGCAAGGGTCAACAAGGCATAACTCAAAATGTAAACGCCATTGTTAAACATATCTAGCAAGCTTGGCAGAATATTATAAACTGCTTCGTTTTTGAGATTAGCACGCGATAAATCGGGCAGAATCATATAGAAAGTGCGGGTTACGGCTTGTAAGCTAGGATTTTTGGAAATCTCGCCTAATAGCAATAAATCACGACTAAAGTTACCGATCAGATAGGCGGAAAGGGTTAGCAAAGAGGCAATTAGTGAACCTGAAAAGGAACCAAAGAAAATTGCGATCGCACCTAGCAACATGATTTGCCAAAAGATAAAAAAGTTAGCCGCAAGAATCGCAGGAATCGGGATCGCAATGTTTTTGATCGCCATCAGAGCAATAAAAATAACGGTCATAATTGACACCAACGCCCCAACCACGGCGGTTAAGCCCAGATGCTTGCCTAGCACAAATTCAGTACGGTGCATTGGCTTGGCAATCAGGATAAAAATTGTGCGTTTATCAATTTCTTTATTGATCAAATTAGTGCCAACTAATACCGCCACAATCAAACTCACCACCTCGATCGCCGCGATCCCAACATCCACGATCATCTTTGCCGATGAATCATAGGAAAACTCTGGCAGCATCAGCATTGCCGACACCACGATCACGGTATAGAGCAAAGACAAGTAAAGTACCTGTTCGCGCACAGTTTCGCGAAATACATTGGTTGCGATCGCCCACACGCGACCTAAACTTAGACTCAGATTTAAGCTCAAGTTCATAGGTCTATAAAATCCTCATACGTCCTAACATGATTGCATTTTACCGCTATGCTAGAAAACTATGAATAATTTGCCAGCAATTCTGCCTTTCATCCAAGAATTAACCCAACAAGTGGGCGATCGCCTGCTTGCCGATTTTGAACAGGCGCGAGTTGCGATCGCAAAGGACGATGGCAGTTTGGTGACCAAAAGCGATCGCTGGGCGGATGCTTATATCAAAGCAGCTCTCGAACAAGAATTTCCTGAATATGGCGTATTAACTGAAGAGTCAAACCAAACATTAGGTCATCAAGAATGGTCATGCGTGATTGATCCCCTTGATGGCACAACCAATTTCGCGAGGGGAATTCCGATTTGGGGCATATCTTTAGGGCTATTGCATCATGGCACACCAGTTTTTGGTTATGTGGCAATCCCGCCGTTGCGCCAAAATATCTATGGCTGGTCAGATGAACATGGTTCAGCAGCATTTTTTAACGGCACACCGATTCATCTTCCTGAAGTTGCGCCTGATCCCAATGCGATCGGCAATTACTTTTTTAGCGCCTGTTCTCGCAGTCTCGAAAAAATGGGGCGATCGCAGTTCCCTTTTAAACTACGAATGTTGGGCGTGGCAAGCTATAACATTTTGACGGTTGCGATCGGCTCCACGATTGGCGCAGTCGAGGCTACTCCCAAGATTTGGGACATTGCGGCGGCTTGGGTAATTCTGAAAGCGATCGGTGCGATTTGGGTTTCCTTAGAAGCTTCCCCAAATATTTTTCCATTAGAAATGGGCAAAGATTACAGTCAGCGCAATTTCCCAACTTTAGTAGTTAGTCATGCTGAACTTTTACCAATGGCACAAGAAATAACAAAGCCTTTCCACTAATCGCCCTTAGGGAAATCAATTTTTTTGTGGCGCGGCAAAGCCGCGCCACAAAAAAATTGGTTCTTTATTAAATTGCAGAACCTTTAGTGGTAATGCGGTCGTCAAACACAAAACATTCACCTTCCCAAAGACTTTCTGCGGGAGGAACTTCTGCTAAATATTTGAGAATGCCACCTTTGAGATGGTAAACCTGATCAAACCCTTGAGCTAGCATATAAGCACTAGCCTTCTCGCAACGGATACCGCCTGTGCAGAACATGGCGATTTTTTGCTGCTTATTGTTACTGAGATTGTCTTCCACATATTTGGGAAACTCATAAAAGAAATCTAAATTAGGATCGATCGCACCTGCAAAAGTCCCAAATTCCACCTCATAAATATTGCGCGTATCAATCACTAATACATCTGGGTCACTAATTAACTGATTCCAATCTTGAGGCTCTACATAGATTCCCACTTCTTTACTAGGATCAATATTAGCAACTCCAAACTTCACGAGTTCCTTTTTTAGCCGCACTCTCAACTTGTTGTAAGGCATGACATCAGAAGTGGTCTCTTTATGTTCTAGATTCTGCAAACGTGTGTCCGATCGCAAATAATTTAAGAGTGCATCAACGCCATCTCGACGACCTGCGATCGTGGAGTTAATTCCTTCTTGAGCCAATAAAATCATCCCTTTAAGTTCGTGACTATTACAGAAATCGATGATTGGCGATCGCATAGATTGGTAATCAGCTAGCTCGGTAAAATGGTAGAAAGTCGCAACTATAAAAGGATCGGGTTTTTCTAAATACTTGGCAAGAGATTTTTGCATCACAAAATTAGTGAATTTTTCACCACGACAAAGTACTTGCTGTTCCTTGTCTAAAGTAAATCCGCGATTTTTAAAAAAGGCTCTCGCAGTAATACTTACTTCCACGAATAAACGTTCTATTTTTAATTCCAGAGCTTTAGCCTCAATCACCTGATATAATCTTGTCCCCACACCGCAGCGCTGATAGTCTTTATGGCAATAGAAGCAGTCAATATGTCCATCGGCTTCCAATTGCCCAAAGCCAATAATTTCGTCACCTTCTTCAGCGACATAAGTAAATTTGTGTGTACAATTTTCGATCCAGTCGATGAAATATAAATCATCAGGAGCCCAAGCTTGTACCTGTGCAGATGAATAGTCGAAACTATTCACTTCTCTTACCGTGTCATAAAATAATTGCGCGATGCGATCGCAATCTTGTTCTTGAAATAATCGAATTAGCATAATTTAATCTCGAATGAACGCTGGGCGGCGCATAACGCCGCATCTTTTATACAATAACGCGATCGCAGGTTGTTTATTTGCCAATGCAGAATCTACTAAAAATTTGATCTAAGACTGACTCAGTAACCTCTTCGCCAGTGATCTCACCGATCGCACTAATCGCATCGCGTAAATCAATTGTCCAAAAATCAAGCGGTAACTGATCGGCGATCGCAATTTGGACATTCGCTAATGATTGCACGACACGCAATAAACAAGCTTTCTGGCGCTGATTAATCGCCACTTCGAGATTCGCCGCTGCGATCGCATCTTGATGGATACATTGCAAAATCGCAGCTTCCAGATCCTCGATGCCTTGTTGCTGAGAAGCTGCGGTTTTAACAATAGGAATGCCCTCACCCCCCAGCCCCCTCTCCCTTAGGAGAGGGGGAGCAAGAAAAAACTCTTGCTCCCCTCTCCCCAAGGGAGATGGGCTGGGGGTGAGGGCAAGATCAATCTTATTGATCACCAAAATTACAGGGCGATCGCAAACAGTTGCATAGATCTCCGCATCCTTCTCAATCCAGCCCACACTGGCATCGATTACCATTAATACTAAATCCGCAGACTGAGCCGCCTGACGCGATCGCTCTACACCAATCTTCTCCACCACATCTTCTGTCTCTCTGATCCCAGCCGTATCGAGAACTTGAATTGGAATCCCGCCGACTACTAATTGCGAATCAACAACATCACGAGTTGTCCCTGGTAAATCAGTGACGATCGCCCGATCGCTTCGGCTCCATGCATTTAGTAAACTCGATTTGCCAACATTAGGACGACCGACGATCGCTACTTTTAGTCCTGTTCGCAATAGTTCACCGCGATCGGCGGTCGCTAAAATTTGTTGTGATTCCTGAGATACTGTCGTAACTTCTGACTTTACCCATTCCACATCGAGGGGCGGTAAATCATCCTCAAAATCAATTCTTGCTTCGATTTCAGTTAAGACATTTAAACATTTGCCACGCAAATATTTTAAAGACTGAGCAAGCTTACCGCGTAGAGATGCGATCGCAGCTTGGGCAGCTTGAGCAGACTTAGCACCGACGAGATCATTAATGCTCTCAGCTTGAGTGAGATCGATACGACCATTTAGAAAAGCTCTCAGGCTAAACTCGCCCGCTTCCGCTAATCTTGCACCCTGCTCTAGGCAAAGATTTAACACCTGCTGCACCGCCAT
>JAYUSC010000071.1:0-5306 GCA_043755885.1 Pseudanabaena sp.
TTTTTCTTCAAAAAACAGCATACGCCTCTTTTTTGCTCAAATCTACCCTCTGTATACTTTTTCGCCCCTTCTTTTAACACTTTTGTCAGTCAATCAGCTAGCGAGGTACACATAATCTCATTGAAACTTATACTAAAATAGGATTTAAGCTACTCGCTTGTACCTCATTAGTGTAGGAATTGCTATATACCAGTCTAAATATATCCAAATCACCCGATCCTATTGCCTCTGACAGATTTCTAATTTTAGTATTTAGATTTTATCTGATTTTTATCCTCCCTCTCACTTCTAGGGCATCTCATTTCTAGTTCTCATTTCTTTGTTTTTTTCTCTCCCTTCTAGTCTATCCTTACCGCTAGATTAATACCATTTTACTTTCATTTCTTTCCACGTAACATCAGATAGTTTATCCAAACTCTATTAGTTTTGCTGTTTTAGGAATGTGTCTGTGATAATAATGCAGGTTTTACTCACGCTAAAGTTACGCAAGGAAATCATAGTAACTGCTTTAAAGGTTGTCAGCTAAAGCCTTGCACTGAAAGTGTAAGGCTTTGAACTAGCGTGTTGGGACAATAAATCATGTAAAACTTAATCTTTCAAAAACCAATTAAATAAATCATGCGATGGAGAGCACATTTTGCGCTTCTTCTATTTTTATAAGAAATGCTGATTTATTTGGAGGTAAGCCTGTTACCTAGACTTCGGTAATAAATTGTCCCAACGATCACAAAAAATAAGATGTAAGCGATCGCCTGACCTAAATAAAGTTTGTCAGTATAGCCAAATAAAGAACTTAGGATCACCCCAGGAAATTTCTCGGCGGGTAAAACTTTGCTGCTGTTCCATACCATTCCACCAAGAATACAGGAGCGTTCTCGGGCAAAATGCTCGTAATAGAAACAAATTGCTTCAGACTTGCGATCGCTTTGAGAGAGAATCCGTAAGGCGGTATCAAAATGTCCCAGAGCAGAAATTACTAAGCCTGAGACAATCGATAAGAGCATGAAGCCCATAATCTTGAAAAATGCGCGGATATTAATCTGAATACTAAATTTGAATAGGGCGATCGCGATCAATGTTGCGGTGGCTATTCCACTTACGGCTCCTATGGCTGGCATAAATCCTTCTTGAAATTTTGCCGAAATAAATAAAACGATCTCAAAGCCTTCACGCAAAATTGCAAATAAAATCAGTCCAAAGATTCCTAACCCAGCTTTTTTGCCTTTGTCTAATACATTTGCTAAAGAGCCTTCGATTTCCCCTTTCATCGCCCGACTTTGTTTGGTCATCCAGAGCAACATCCATGTCAACATGGCGATCGCGGCAACACTAAAAATACCTTCTAGCAATGGCTCAAGAATTGGTGATAGCGAAGGGTTACTAGTCCCAACGCTCTGCATAACCCAATTAAATAGGATACCGATTATGGCACTAATCAAAAGCCCAGCCCCAATTCCTGCAAATACCCATCGATTAAGATGCGATCGCTTGGCTCGTTTGAGATATGCCATAACAATGCCGACTACTAAAGCGGCTTCAACACCTTCACGTAAAGTAATTACAAAAGTTGGAAGAGTTAAACTGAAGTCCATAGGATTTTAGATTGTATTTAAGAGAACAGAGAAGCGATGTGCAACGCACATCGCTTTGAATTTTTACGATTTTGTATAAACTTTGGCAGCGGCTTGTTCATTTCCTTTAATTAAAACCGACATATCTGCAACGGAAAGAACAGGTTTCTCAGGTGTGATTGCACTAGGATAAGCGGATTTGAGTTTATCTAAACTTGCTGTGAATTGTTTATGAGCATCAGGATGATCTTTTTCCATCATCGCCGAAATGCCTTTGTACAATTGCTCAACATAGAGAGTAAACCCACGTGAGTCCTGATATTCAATGATTTCTTTGATCTTATCATTAGAGATCGCTGCCATATATTCAGTGCCTGCGGTATCAAGAATCGTATTAATCACTTGCAGCGCAAGCTTAGGTGATTGACGTTGAGTTTCTGGAATCGCCGCGATCGCGGTATCAATATTAGCCATTGCTTCTTGATACTTAGTGGTTAGACTGGGATCATTAGGCTTGAATTTAACCAATTGTTGTAAATCCATTAACGACTGCTTAAATTCTTTAACATTATGCTCTTTAATTTGGTCTTCCACATCAGCATAAATTTCTTCTACTGGATGTTGAATGTGCGGAAGAGCTTGTTCTGGTTTTTGAAGATCAAGTAATTCTTTTGCCACAATCATGTGACCTTTCATCAAGCCCAACTTAGTCAAATAATCAACATCCTTCGCTTCCCCTGTCAGTACCACAGTTTCTATCCCAACCATGTCTTTGATTTGTTCAAACTGGGGTGCGGTAACAACTTTCTTAGATACCAAGTCTTCAGTTTTTGTATATGGACGAGATGCTTGAATCTTATTAGACAAACCTGCAATTCCTAACTTTGCTTCAATCTTATCTAGCTCTGACAAAATCGCTTCGTTGATATTGATTTTTACTTTGCTATGACTTCCCATTACATCTTTCTGAGACTCGTTTTTAGATTCAATCTTAGATACACTTGTCGCATTGTTGACAGGTTGATTTGGACTTGTGGTAGGAGGTGTATTATTGCAAGCTGAAATTGCGATCGCCCCAACTAAAGAAAGTGCAAATAGCTTTATAAATGCTTTGGTCTTAATTAATGCTTTAAATGATTTTTTTATGAAAAATATGATGGAAGACATAAAAGTAACTAAAACAACTAAAAAATGACTACTTAATGCAACTAATATGCAATAAGTTAATTAAGTTTATTAGAACATAAATTTGCAAATAATTATCAATAAAATATTTAATATGTCTCAAATAGTAATGGTGACGCGAAGCTTTACCTTTAGGTTTTAGGCAACTACATCAAATAAGCCCATACAACCTGCTTCAGCGATTGCATCTTGGTGTGGATGAAACATATATTTGCCAGTGAACCCATACTTCAACTCCAGAATATGTCGCTCGGCAGTTCCCATTGTGATCACATCGGTTTCTTCGCTGGGAGTCATGCTGCGCCCTGTACGATAAACCTGAAACATATTCGCATGGACATGAAAGGTGGCTACAGGGTCAAACTCAATCATATTAAGGACATATAAACGTAATAGCTGATTTTGTTGTACAGCGATCGGTTGCTGCATATAAAAATGAGGCAGTCCATTAAAAGCATACATTTCATTGCGCCCATCACCATTAGTGTCATATCCCGCCATGATTAAAACGATCTCATCAGCAGGAGGTCGAGGTGTTGGTGGATCGACAATAAACATTCCATATAAACCTTTACCAATATGACGTGTCACTGGTTCAATATGACAATGATATAGATGCACTCCATAGGGCTTTGCATCAAATTCATAAATAGTTGCCGCCCCATTGCGGATTGGTTTGATACCGTCCATTTCTGATGGATGTTCACCATGAAAATGCAATGAGTGGGAATGTCCTGCTTGGTTAGAAAAAGCAATCCGCACGCGATCACCTTCGGTAGCTCTCAGAGTTGGACCTGGTACGCGATCGTTAACATTCCAAGTAATAAAATCAGTCGCCGCATCTAACTTCACTGCCTTCGTTTTCGCGGTAAGTTCAAACTCACGCACCGTGCGCCCATTTTCTTGAGAGACTTTGCCATAATCAAATTCTCGTAAAGCCGCGATCGGATTCAGCCCACTAGTCTTGATTCTCTCCTGCGATGCGTCACTGAGTTTCATCGGCGGAACAATAATCTTTTTATCTGACTTATCTTTAGACTCCGAGAATCTTATAGGACTACAAGCGAGCGCGCCCCCAACTATCCCCATTCCACCAAGTCCCAACTCTAATATTTTTCTGCGCTGCCGATCCATTAACTCTAGCTACTTGCAAATACTTCCTATTTATCTTAACTGGACTTTGGACAAGAATGAAGCAAAAAAGGGATAAAAGCAAAGGCAGAAGGGATAATGACAGATATACCAGCAGATCAAGCAACGAGCAGACAGTGTGATGGACTTGTTAGATGCACTCTGTAGTAATAACAATGAGTCCAGTGTAGTGCAATTAAGTCTTAATCCATTATTTCGCAGAGGTTACAGCGCCGTATACAAAGCAATAAGCGGATTATCATTCTGGGGAGCATCAACAGCAGAAAATCAAGAAACTGAAGATAACGAGACGATGAGCGTAGAACCAATAGCGTTGTTGGAGTTGATCGCAGAAGTTGTACCGAGTCCGCAGGAACGTCATTATTTTTTGTTCGGTCTAGATTGCACCAGCATAGGACGACCGTTTGCAGGAACATTGGCGGATCGGGGAATGGTATATCAACCGACACAAATCAAAGGAAACAAACCGATTACGATCGGTCACAGCTATTCGATGCTTGCGGTTATCCGCGAACGCCATGAAGGGGATGCACCTTGGACAATCCCGTTAGATATGAGCCGAGTACCGACTCATATCTGATTCCTCTCAAAGGATTAGTCCTTCAAAAGTACAGCACCGGTATCGAATTATTTCTCAGTTCGGTTCTCCTTCCGTTTCTCCCCAACCACGGGGTTATTCTTCTGGTCGCAAATCTGGGCAAATTCAGTCCCCTCGTCCTCGCCTTCCTGTCATTAAAAAAGCAAAATCTCGACTTCCTACTCCTCAAATTTCTGCTTGATTTCTAACCTTTGAGCCAAATATTACTTTCTGGGCTTTCGTAATTTGCGATCGCTTGGCTTTGCTATGTTCAAAATGCTATCCTTTTTTGTAAGCCGTTAATCCCTTTGGCGCTTCAAATTTGTCCAAAGTCTAGTTCTATCATGTGTCGCGATTTTTTACCGAGAATTAATCTTTTATTGCTTCGATCCCTTAGCCTCCAAAGCAATGGGCTTACCTGTCCATTTCATTCATTTTGGACTGATGGCAGGAATTACTCTGACAATCATTGCTAGTATGCAATCGGTCGGCGTGGTGCTAGTGGTTTCGCTCCTTACAGGTCTCGCCGCGACAGCCTATTTATTAGTAAGAGAATTACATTTGATGATGGGTTTAGGAGCGATGATTGGCGTTATTGCGAGTGTCGGCGGAATGTACGTTAGCTATTATCAGAATGTTCCTTCAGGCAGTGCGATCGTTTTGATTATTTCAGGATTTTTCTTGTTAGCATTACTATTCAGCCCTTCGCAAGGAATTCTGACAAAACGTACGGTCACTCGACGAGCAAAAACTTTGCTCGGTAAAATAAAGGTAAGGATCGCAAATTAAATAAAACCCAATATTATTACGGCGGGCTTCGC
>JAYUSC010000072.1:0-13049 GCA_043755885.1 Pseudanabaena sp.
GAGAATCTTTGTGAATAGGCTAAACCAAGATGGAAGTAAAACTAATACGATTAAAGCCACAAGGATGGACAAAATTAAGCGCGATCGCACTCTCCATCGGTGAGAAAGTTTATCTTTGACTATATTATCCAAAGTATTTATCCATCAGCAGGACTACCTAAAATAGAGTCTTGAAACAGCATAACTCTCTGATCTGTGCCTTTTGATCTATACATAGCTCTATCAACCTGTTTAAAAAGGATTTCAGCAGTTTCTCCATCTCTAGGACATATGGCAATTCCAATAGTGGCACTTACTGAAAGAACAATTCCGTCAAACTCACAAGGCTCAGCAATCCGATCAACCATCTTTTCGGCAAGACTAATCACATCGGACTCTAGATTGATGTTCGATAAAATGCACACAAACTCATCTCCGCCCCATCGACTAACCACATCTTCGCCTCTCACAAAAGCTTGTAAACGTTTTGCCACGGTAATCAGCACTCTATCCCCAATTTCATGACCATAGGAATCATTAATGCTCTTAAATTTATCTAGGTCAATGAACATGAGCGCAAGTTTGTGACCATAACGTCTTGATTGAGTCAATCCATGATCTAGGTACTGTTCCAGTAACAAACGGTTTGGAAGCCCCGTTAATGGATCGTGAAGTGCAATATGTAGTGCATATTTCTCTTTTTCTTGGGATTTTGATAAATCTGCACGTACCTCAAGCAAGTCATTTTGTGTTTCCTTTAGTTCAGATTCGATGTCGATTCTCTCAGTCACTTGCTTAGTGAGTTCGGCATTAACCTGTTGCAGATCTTCCGCAGCTTTTACGACCTTTTTCTCTGCTTCTTCGTTCTGCGCGATTACCTCTTCGATGGTCGGAAATGGTGGCATAACCTTAGCATTATTGGTGAGGACTGCATTCACTGAGCCAAGTTGCTCCGCCGCCGCCTCTACATCTGCTTTGATTTCTTTGCTTTGATCAAGTACATTTTTAAGAGGAACTGTTTTGGCACTTACTGAATTATCCAATGCATCTGAACTAGCTTTAATCTCATTATCCATATTGCCTTTCCTCCGCTAATAAAATCAAAGTGGATCTACTGAGATTCCTACTAAGTCTCATTTACAACTACTATCGTAGTGATTCTGCTGTTTAAAATCATGGTTTAGTTATGTATAAATTGTATAAGTTGAGTGAAAACATAATAAATCTTTACAGTAAGATGATTAGCTATACAAAGCACAGCTAATCATTTCTTGTTTTTCGTGTTGCGATCGCAAGTCTTGTTAAGCTACTGAATTTTTGACACAATTAACCCAACAAGCACCAAAAGCCCTAATGCTCGTCGAAAGTAATTAACGCCTTGAAATAATTCTTCCCAAGCCCAAGTAAACAAGGAGCCGAATGCGATCGCTTCTAATCCAATATTAATTTTGCCTGTTGTAAAAACTAGCCGCAATAGACTAGTCACAAGCCAGACTATGAAGGGTAAATTCGGCATCTGAGCGAGAACGACTTTGCCTTCGCGATCGCAGAATATTTTATCAAACAATGTATTTTCCATAATCCTAGTCACGACGCAAACTCATAATAAGAGAATCTATATTTACCAAGCATTTCTGTTCCTCATAGACAAATTATGGCGATCGCTTCGAGTTTGTCATGCCACACCTGATTGGGCTAAAAAACGATATTTACCCAGAGTTTCTGTCCCCCATAACCAAGTTATTGCGATCGCAGTAATCGCTAACAAAATGGCAAAAATAAATGGGTCATAGTGCGAACCATTACTTGGGAATAGATATGGACTGATATTAATCATGGTGTGAAAGAGAATCATCGCAAAAATACTTCTATTAGTATTGTTAAAAATCCAAACCATAATTGTCCGTAAAAAAACTGTGCCAAGGCATTGCCAAAATATCCATATTGGCGTTTGATGGGCTTGACTGTAGGGGATAATATGCCATATTGCCCAAATAAAACCGATGATGATACTTGCTTTAAAAGCCCCATACTGGTTTTGCAAAGGCTCAGTAACATAACCGCTCCAACCCACTTCTTCGCCGATCGCACCAATAAAAAATACAAAGAAAAAGATGACAACAGATAGAAAGGGTATTGGTGGTTCGGGTAGTATCGCTCCTGTCATCTTCAAGTACAAGTATGAAAGCGCTGCTATGGAGGGCATAAGAAAAACAACAGGTATGTACCATTTTTTATCTTTGATTTTCTGAAAGTCGAAAGCTAGTTTTAACAGTTCCTTCACACCATGGATTTTTTGTTCTGTATAAACGAGAATTGCTGCCGCAAATAGAGGGCAGAAAGTCATTAATGCGCTTATGGGAAGTTTTATAGGTAGTATTTTAGTCAAATCCCTTGTCGTAGCTCCCAGTATCCAAAAAGGAATCGAGAGCAAAAAAACTAACAAGAAGAACTTTAGTGGTGAGTGTTTTTTGAACATACTGTTATCCATTATTTTCATTCTTTTTCTTATTCATTAAATGTGAAATATTAAATAGGAGATACTATATCCCTTGCTTATCAGGACTCCCAAAATCTAAGCAGACTAAACCAGTGCCATTAATTGGATGTACTGAATATAACTATCTTAGTGATAGCCATTGAGCGATAATAGGTAAGCAATACAAAGACTTAACAGCACAGTAAGAAAAAGATATTTTTTGATCGTAAAAATTGAATGCATCGGGATTAATGGGAGCAATATATTTTAAATTGGCTCTCACATAGCATTCTCCTAAATCATCGAAAGTTAGAGGTCTAACGGGATAGGCTAATTCATCTCGCAATCCTTTTACCCGTAACCAAGATAAACCATCACTATCAAAAGCGATCGCTTCGGTGGCGGGATCAGGTAGATTTGCGCTCCGATTGTTTCCTGTATCATGAAATACAGCAGTCAAAATTGCCCCGCGAGAAATTCGCGATCTGACCTGTCCATTAGGTGTATATCGACAATTTAAGTCATAATCTCCCGATGTCATTGGCTGTACAACCAACCATTTTTCGATCCTGTAATAACCACGATTGCCTTGTTGAAATGCCCTCCGAAACTCGCCATTCATATTAGGATTGGGGACTTCGGCGGCTTGTGCGATCGCCTTATCTTCAAAAATAAGCAAAGAAGAAATAATCGCTACTAACAAAATTGGTAATTTGTACAAATTTAATTTTATGCTTCTTCTTCCTTTATTCATGTGCATTGGGATGACTCCTATTAATTGACGATCTCAAAGGCAAGTGCGGGCAAAATCAATCCCATCGTATATAGCGATAAAGATACTCCTAATAGAAATAAACGATGTTTAAAAAAAGGTGTTTTTTTCATGGTTCAAGATGCAAACTCATAATTAATCTTTGTGGTTTTTCCTATGAAGTACAGACGAAGCCCTTCGGGATGCTCCCAACCCACTTCACCTTCTAAGGGGATTCTCATTCCATTCTGCACCGAATATTCTCTAAAATTGCCTACCCAAGGCATAAACATCAATTTGTCACCAACTACGCTATGACAACGAGCCTCGGCACGCATACTGGTGATTAACCCCTCAGCATCAAACTGAAACACGACCGAGGCAGTGGTTTTGCCATCGGTCAAGGTGGCGCGACTAGAATGCTGATTGATCGCTTCCCAGACTACACCCTGACTAGGTAGCAGCGATGTCGGATACCAAACCGTTTCTGCAAGGAAGCGCAACAATTCGCCTTGGTTTAATTGAGGAGTATTGTGCATTTTGGCAGCCGTGAAAAGACCGAGTATTGAAGCTTGTAGATTGCCTTCTTCTAGAAGATAGGCATCATGGACAAATATATTTATGAATGGAAACATCTGGATTTTTGCATCCCAATCAAAGCCTAACCTTTTCGTGACCACAAGTTGCGTAGCAGTAAACTTATGCCATTTATCCTCTGTTTCATTCATGTGAAACTGTCCTGTCTGAGAGAGTTCAACCTTTGAGATGATCGCTTGTCCGTCCTGAAGCACAGTCTTAAAATATCGCTGTACAGGCTCTGGCAAGTCTACAATCTCTTTTGGATCATAGGTTTTAGGCTGAATCGATTGTTGTCCATTTGTTAATTTGATTCTTAATTTATCAGTATCTGACTGCCATTGATAACGACCATAAATTACAGCAATGCCAAAGCTGACGATGATTAAAATCCCAATAATTGTAATAATCCACATCATATTTACCTGTTTTGGTTAATTCAGAATTTGATAAATGGTGATGATCGAAATGATCCCGAAAATAGTTGTATAGATTAGCTTCGTGTACTTTGCCAGCCAACTTGGAAGATAAATATCGAAGTTAGCATTTGTAGAATTTGTGTATTTTCGTGCCATCAGATTTAATGGGCAGTGGGATTTGAAAGTGAGTAAAATTAGACCTTCCAGAAATATAAATCCATATCCAATCCATAGCCAGAGATCGAGTTTGTTGGCGATCGCGGCATAAAGCATATAGAAAATCACAAAGTTGAAGAATATCCAGATCGCAGTGTGAATAATTTTAATCAGTGTCAATTTGGCTTCATTTTCCATTTGATTTATCTATAGTTATCAATGGTTTGCCATTCTTCGACAAAATCAGGAGGGACAGATAAGCTTACAGCTTCACCACCAATAATTGGCAGCGATAATTTTAACGGAATCTCAGCTTATAACTGCGATAAAAGAGGCTGGAGGTTATACTGTCCGATATTAGGCTGAGGCTCGAACGAATCCGTAAAAATATCGCTAGAAGAGTCGTTAGCTGTGAAGCTTTTTCCTAGTGAATTAGTCAGAGTAAGCGGTTGACTACGATCTATTTCAGTTACGCTAGGGAATCCCACTAAACGGAGAAAAAAGCTGGGCTTACCATCGTCTCGGATACGTTTAAAGGCGATCGCTTGCCAGTTATTTCCATTCTGATCTTTGAGGTTTTGTCTCGCTTGATAGACCATCTGCCCTGATGCTTCTTCTAATTGTCGAATAGCAGCTAAGCTCTGATTTCCACCGATGTCAACCAGAATGACAAAACACATAACAATCAATCCTAACAATATCGTCTGAATTAACTTTCTCAATATCATAGATTTTCCTATGTTAAATTTTGATATGACAAAACACATAACAATCAATCCTAACAATATCGTCTGAATTAACTTTCTCAATATCATAGATTTTCCTATGTTAAATTTTGATTGTGTCAGGCGATCGCATGATTTCGTGAATGAATTGATTGAATACGATATACAACGTAACTATCTAACAACTATGATAAATCTTGGGAAGCCAACGGCAAAATAACCCATAAAAATGAAGAATGTACTCATCCATCCGTTATAAAAGTAGACTCATGATTGTTCTTCTACAGGTTGTTGTTGCGATCGCAGCTTGATGGGGAATGCCAACCAACACCACAAGTACAGAAAAATAAATCCAGGGGTAACGATCGCTAAAACAACCGCGACAATCCGAATCAATGCAAGCGACTGATGCCATCGTTGAGCTAGGGCTGAACATACACCTGCAATGACCTTGTGGCGACGACTTCGGTAAAAAATAGTAGGTGTTTCCTCTGAAGTGACTCCCGTGGTTTGCGATCGCTGATGATTTAAAATCCAAGAAATCAGTAACCCGATCGCCCCTAAAACTGCTGATGGAATGGTGAAAATCGCCAGCCAGTTCGACATCGTCAGCCCAGAAATAACGTCTCCCAGCCAAGCAGGGTCAGGACAACGAAAGCGGATAGCTTCCGCCGAACACCCGAATTGTCTAGCTAAACTAAATGCGCCCCAAGTCACGAGCAGCGGAAAAACTCCATAGAAGATGCAAAGGCTCAATAAAAACAAGTGCCAACCAGTCGAAAGTCGTCGAAAAAATGCGATCGCAGCGATCGCAGGACCAACTAATAAAAATACATAAATCAACGACATATAAATCATGAGTTTTCCTAGATTAGGGTTTTTGATTACCGAAGGTACGCTCTCGCGATTCCTGATCGAAGCTATCGTTTCTTGATGGTTCCCATACCTTTCACAGATTCTTTAACTTGAGGAGAGCCAATATACTCGATTGAGCCTATGCCCAATACAGTTGCATTCAACTCCTCACTTACATTGACCACCGCACTTCCCACCCCTTTATTCCGAACTATTGCCTGTTTAGCCCTCAACTCTGCACCATTAAAGCTACCAACGCCATCAAGATTAAGCTCTAATACATCAACATTTCCTGCGATCGCAATGCTACCAACTCCATCCAGCGAAACCGATAAACGTTTACCTTGAATATCTTTGACTTCAATACTGCCAACTCCATTGATGTCTAAGCGCTCCAAGCTCTTAACCTCCACAATGAACTCAATAGGCTGGGTCGGATCGATGCTAGAAGATTTGATGTTATTGATATACAGGGTTTGATCAGAGACACGAATCTCTAGAATTGGCAAGATATTATCCTCGGCGATAATTGTGAGAGATTCTTTGCCAGTCTGTTGGATTTTGAGCTTACCCACAGATTTAAAGGAAATTGATGAAAATGTCGTCACTTCTCTAGATTCGGTTTTGATAATTCCCGAACCCCTAATCCCACCCAGATTAAAAACACAGCTTGTGAACATGCCCATAGCTGCCAAGAACAGAGTCAAACAGAATAGCTTCGATTTCATTATTTTTCTCCATTTTTTAATTGCAATTCAAATAAATAGACTTCGTTATCAGCAAAGTCAGGCATATCTATATTGGGCTAAGGTCTTTGATCCCCATAGAAACACAACAATACCTGCGGCGATCGCAATTATTGAATAGTGAATTTCAGGATAATCAACCAATGGATTATGTATTCCATCTCTTGGAAACAAAGGTCTTCCTAAATTCATCAAAGTATGAAATAGGATGCAAGCAAATAAGCTTCCCCCCGTGTTGTTGTAAATCCAAACAATCAGAACTCTGACAGCAACTGTTCCGAGCGTTCCCCAAGCGATCCAAGTTAAGTTGTGTCCTTGTTGAATAATTGACGGGTAATGCCATACAGCCCATGGTATACCGATAAGGATACTTGCTGATAATGCGCCAAACCGTTCTTGCATAGGATCAATGGCATAACCCATATAGCCAGTTTCTTCCGCCACAGCTCCGAGAAAAAACAAGCAAAAGAGAAAAGGGATAGAAAGAAAAGGAATATCAAATTTAATTGGAAGAGGTAATCCTATGAGGTGGATTATTATGTATATCAACAAATACATTAAAAATGGTAGCAAAATGATAGACCCATACCATATCTTTTTTGTAATTCTTGAAAAATCTAAAATCCTCTTAAACAGTTTGTTAATACCAATGATTCCTTCTTCTTTGTAAACGAGAATGCTGGCTGCAATCAATGGCATAAATGCAGCTAACATGTCTGTTATAGGAAAATCTAAAGGTAGCCCTTTAACATCAATTCTTGTCCCTATTATCCACAAAGGAATAGAAAGTCCATAAACAAGTAGAAAGAATTTTAATGGTGAGCGGTTTTCTGGTTTGCTGTTATTCATGATTGTTGTTAAATGAAGTTCCTTTTCTTGTTCTGTAAGTATTGTTTAACAAAAGGAATAATTAGAACGGTGCGTAGACTTTGTTTACCTTTGCTCTTTTCCTAATTTTTCAACTTCAGCCAACCATCTTTTTCTTTTTGCGTCATCAGATGATTTTACGGGAGCGAATGAAGTGATTTTCACGGGTTTTATACCGCAAAATTCCAACACCCCAATTCTCATTGCGTTGTGTCCAGCATTTATATTCATCAAAAAGTAATACCATTTTGGCGTATCCATTGTGACAATCATCCTTGCAGTTTTCCCTGCCAATAATTTGTCCCAAAATGGTGAATTTTCATGATATTTGAAGGCGAAATTAGGGACTAAAACCCGATCAATAAATCCTTTTAGAAGTGCAGGGAAAGTTGACCACCAATTAGGATAAACCAGAACTAAATGGTCTGCTGCTAATATCTCTTGTTGCATTTTTACTAGGTCGGGTTCTAACTCGCTGATTATTCTGTATCCAAAAGTCAAAATGGGATTGAAATCTAAATCAATTAGATGCACTAATTTGCAATCTACTCCAGCCCAATCAGCGCCTTTTTTATAGCTTTCTGCGATCGCAAAGCAGAAACTTTCCCTGTCTGGATGTCCGTTGACAATGAGTATTTTTTTCATGGGATCACTCAGTTTATACGCTATTGTAAAAATTCAAATATGACAGGCGATCGCTTGACTTCGTGCATGAGTTGATTGAATACGATATATAATATGATTGAAACCTTACGAACTTACAGAAGGGCTTTCCAATTTAGTGAGCATGAAGGAATTCTGTTATACAAGTAGAGCATTGAACATATAGCCAATGCTGATAATGCCAATGGTCATTAGTCCAACAAATACGGCTAATAGTTGAGGTTTTAAAACCTTTTTGAGAATCACGATTTCAGGAAGCGATAGGGCGGTAACTGCCATCGTGAAAGCTAAGACTGTTCCCATTGGCATTCCTTTATTTACTAAAGCTTCGGTAATTGGCATTACTCCCGCAATGTTGGCATAGAGTGGAACGCCTAAGATTACGGCAAGTGGTACTGCAAAAGGGTTATGAACACCTGCGTATTTGACAATAAAATCAGTTGGCACATAACCATGTATTCCTGCACCGATCGCAATGCCAAGCACAACATAAAGCCAGACTGATCGCACAATTTCGCTGGATTGATATCGACCTTGCTCCAATCGTTGATTCCAAGTCAGCGTAACTGCTTCCAGATCATTTTCATCATCAGCAACCATGCCTTGACGAGATCTTTGCAGTTCCCATACAAATGGTTCTACCCATTTTTCGAGCTTGAGCAGTCCGATGATATATCCAGAAGCGATCGCTAAGCTCACGCCAAAGCCAATATAAATCAGCGTTACCTTCAGTCCAAATAATCCCCATAGCAGAATTACCGCAACTTCATTCACCATTGGTGCTGCTATCAGATAGGAGAAAGTCACGCCTAGAGGAACACCTGCTTCTAAGAATCCAATAAACAAGGGAACTGCCGAGCATGAACAAAATGGAGTGACAATGCCCACCATCGCCGCCATGACATTTCCTGCAAAAGTGCGCTTTCCTTCCAATAAAGAACGGACTCGCTCTGGTTCTAAAAAGCTTTGAAATGTGCCAACGATAAAGCTAATCACGATTAGCAATGTTAAAACTTTCGGCACATCGTAAAGGAAGAAATGTAAACTCGATCCTAAATGAGAGGCGATTTCTAGTCCCAAAAGTTTTGTGACAATCTGAGTTGCTAACCAATCAAAGGGATAAAAGGGATCGAACATGGCATTCTCCCTTTAACGTTGCAATAGTGGTTGAATTTGTTCTGTACTGATTACTTGACCTTTACTGACAACCTTGCCATTGATCGCCATTGCAGGAGTAGACATCACCCCACGCATCGCAATTTCCACAGGGTCGGTAATATGGGAAACTTCCGCCGTGAGATTGAGGTTTACCACTGCTTGTTTAGCATTTGCTTCTAACTGTTGGCACTTTTTACAGCCCGTACCCATAATTTCAATTTTGACCGTATCCATAATGCTCTCCTTAATATATTGATGTATATCAATATGTGGATTATAGAAGCAGTAGCCATATAAACCCGATTTCGTTATAATTTCTACACATGACTGTCTGGCTCTAGGTGACATGGATAGTCGCGATCGCCAGATTCGATCTGTAGAGTTGAGTGGTCAATGCCAAAATTAGTATGCAACGCTTCGCAAGTATCAGTCAGAAAGCGATCGCCTATATATCCTTTTGGGATGACTAGATGCGCGGTGAGAGCCATCTCGGTCGTACTCATTGCCCAAATATGCAGATCATGAACTTGGGTTACGCCTTGCAATTCTTGTAAAAAAGTCCGTACTGCGATTAGTTCAATTTGTTTAGGAACTCCATCAAGGATTAGTTCTAAAGCATCCTTAAATAAATTCCAAGTACCAATCACAATTACCACCACAATCATCAAACTAATCACAGAATCGAACCAGAGCCAACCTGTCAGCAAAATTGCAACTCCCGCTAGTACCACGCCCACTGACACCAATGCATCGGCTACCATGTGCAGAAATGCGCCGCGAATGTTCATATCTTCGTCACGTCCAGATAAAAACAAAAGCGCCGTGATCGTATTAATCACCACCCCAATTCCTGCAACCAAAATCACCGTTCCACCAGCGATCGCCGTAGGCTCTTGCAAGCGGTGAATTGCTTCCCAAGTAATACCTCCCATCGTTAGCAGTAACAAAATTGCATTAATCAAAGCTGCCAAAATCGAAGAGCGGCGAAATCCATAAGTATATTTGCGATTAGGCGGACGCTGCACAAGATAACTGGCTCCCCATGCCAACAAAAGACCTAAAACATCGCTAAGATTATGCCCTGCGTCGGCTAGTAATGCTAACGAATTGGTAATTAACCCAAACCAAACTTCGACTATGACAAAGCTAATGTTTAAACCTGTGCCAATCAAAAAGGCACGGTTATAGGTTTTAGGCGCATGACTATGTTCGTGATGATGAGCCAAAGGAATAACCTCATTGAAATTGAATAGGCATCAACAAACTGGCGATCGCTAATAAAATCACTGAATTTTAGACAGAATCAAACTGACAAGAACAATAAGTCCTAATAGCCTGCGAAAGTAATTAACGCCTTGAAATAATTCTTCCCAAGCCCAGGTAAATAGAGCGCCAAAAGCGATTACTTCTAATCCCGTGCTAATTTTACCTGTTGTAAAAATTAGCCTTAATACAGTAGCTACAACCCAAACGATAATAGGCAAGTTCGGCATCTGGGCAAGAACAATTTTGCCTTCGCGATCGCGAAACACTTTATCAAATAACGTATTTTCCATTAAATCACTCTTTTTCTGGTATTTCAACAAAAATCTTGCTTAAAAAGTGTAAGCTCCACCCCGCTCCAGTGCTTTTTGGTACGCAGGACGGCTATGGATGCTATTCAAGAATGCCATTAGTTTAGGACGACTCTCGTTCAGTCCTGCGATCGCTACTGCTACTTCCAATGGAAAGCTAATTTGGATATCGGCGGCGGTAAATTCGTTACCCGCAAACCATTGACTTTTCCCAATCTCTGCTTCCATAAAATCTAGATGCTGGGTGATCTGAGGCTTGATAAAGGAGCTTTTAACTTGATTAGTGATTGATCTAGCGATCGGGCGCACAAAGAAGAGCATGGGAGTCTTATCGATTTGATCGAAGATCAGCTTCAGTAATAGCGGTGGCATCGCCGAACCTTCAGCATAGTGCAGCCAGTACGTGTAGCACAAATGTTCTGGTGTGCCTAGAGCAGGTTTCAAGCGTCCATTGCCATAGCGATCGACTAAGTACTCGACAATAGCTCCTGATTCAGCCAAGGTTAATTCACCATCAGTGATCACAGGTGATTTACCGAGGGGATGTACTTTCCGTAGAGATGGGGGAGCCAACATAGTTTTTGGGTTACGCTCGTAGCGCTTGATTTCGTAGGGGAGTTCAAGTTCCTCTAGTAGCCAAAGTACACGTTGAGAGCGAGAGTTGTTTAAATGGTGAACTGTTATCATCGAATTATATTCCTAAAACTAAGGTACTTAATGACCAATTAAACGTCCAATTAGGCGGTCTTTGAACCGCCGATCAACATCTGAGCAGTAATACACTTGTGACCCGTTGATCGCCTGTGCTACTTCCAAATCATGTCCCAGCCCAAACGGTTCAAGAAATAGATTAAACCCAATTCGTGCGGGTAGAATCTCGCAGCTAAACAATTCGGGCATAGTAACGTAGCCAACCGCTAGTGCATCAAAGGGATGGAATCCCTGTTGGTGCAGATGATCTTCCCAAAACGACATCCAAGACTGACTTACCTGACCCAACCACTGGGCAGCTTGATCAGCAGATGCTAATTTGTCTATATCCGATCGCATAATCGTCACCTTTGTCGCTAGTTCAAATGGCGTTAATACTAAGGGAATACCAGAGTTCAAAACAATTTTGGCGGCGGTGGTATCTTTGCGGATATTGAAATCGCTGAAATGAAACCACCATTGCTGTCCAGGATGAAATAAATTACCAGGTCGTTTTCCTGCCACGATGACAATGAGAGCGATATTCTTCACCAGATCGGGATAGTTGACAATGACGGTGGCGATATTTGTTAATGGTCCTTGAGCGATAATCGTCAACTTTTCTCGGTGTAGGGTGGATGCGATCGCCGTAGAGGCTTGGGTCGATTTCCAATCTGGACTTCCTTGATCATGACTACCCTCATAAATAGGGATTTGAGTTGCATCTCCCAAATGCCCGATCACTTGACTCGCAACTTGAAGAGCAGTTTCACCTTTGGTATTGCCAAAAGTTGTGCTGATGCCCCGAATATTGAGTTCTGGCGATCGGAGTGCCATCATCAATGCCCAACAATCATCCACATCATTAGTTGCGCTTTGACCGCAGGCTGGATCGGTATCAATCCAAATTGGAAGTTTAGACGCATTTGACCTAGGCTTGAATTCCTCTAGGGAATGCTTTGTTATATTCAAAGGATGACTCAGGGTATAGATTTTATTAACGCTAGTTACAACAAAAAAGATTAGAAAGAGATTGGCTAACAATCCGGCGATCGCATATTTGAGATAATCTTTGTTTCTGTAGCGTTGGCAAGAGCGAAAAGCTTGAACAGTGTAATAACTACCAATTACCACTAACACAGTGAATACTACCAATCCCACAGACTGAACTTCTGGTCTAATGTCTTGATTGGAGTAATTCAATCCTAAACCCAGGAGAAACGTTAACCCAAATCCGATCGACGGAATTTGCCAACTCAAAAGACATCTACGCCGGATATTATTCATGTGAAATACTTGTGAAGTAGGAATCTCCAGAGCCAATCTGTAAAGTTCCACAGCAATACTGAGGCAAAACTACTGCTCATCGATCGAAGACGCTCGTTGCGAAAGGCAGCGAGCTTCCATTCGC
>JAYUSC010000073.1:0-5301 GCA_043755885.1 Pseudanabaena sp.
CGGCTTTGCCGCGCCACAAAAAAATTGGTTCCTTATTTTACGGCGCGTCCCTATCGGTATATATTTGACTGGATAGTTTGCATCAGCATTACCCAAAAAATTATGAAAATTCTGCATGGCACTTGGATTCCCGATCATAGCGGTGACTTTATCCAAACTGGTCATTTTTATATTTGGGTAGAGACCACAGAAACTAATGCGATCGCAACGACCAAACGCAAATCCTCCAAAACCGCAAAAGCATCTAAAGATTTATCAACAAAACATCCTGCGAGTCTAGCTGAGCTAGATTTGAAATCATTTCTCTACAACGATCTAGCAATTAAAGATGATCTTTTACAAGAATCAGCCAATCAGAGATACAGCAAAGATCAGATTGTTTTCCCGAAATATTTTGTATTGCCCACCAGCGAGAATCAGCCATTACCATCTTTAGAATCAGCCAGATATTTAGAGATCGAGAGTCCCGAAGATTTTGATCTCCAGTATTGGCAAATCGACTGTTATCAGGTAACTACTCCTGTCAAAGTCGGTGGCTACAGCCAGCGCCGCGCCATTAACATTATCAAACTACTCAATGACTTACATTTCATCGCGATCAATAATCTTGCCGATGTACAGCTAGGTTCTGATTTACTGTTTTGGTATCACTACACCCAAGCCTTTAAACAGATTATTCTCAAGGATCAATATATTCCTGCTTTTAAATATCGAGAACTCGCCGTTAAAGCCACAAAAGCAACAAAAACTTCTGCAAAAGCGAAAAAAGCTGACAGTCAAGCCCCAAAATTTGAGGTTTATCCAGCTTGGGAAATCGTATCTGAGAAATATGAGACAGAGTTGCAGCAGTATGTAGAATATATGCCCCTAGCCTGTGTTGCAGGATTTAGTTCGACTCCAGATGCCATAGAGTTTTGCGATCGCACTACCCTCTTACAGCATTTCTCCGAATCATTACTGCATAGCATTCTCACCAATACTCCATCCACAGCCCAATTTGACAAACAAGTTTCTGACTCGTTATTACAAAAATGTCTTGATTTTTCTGACAATCATTTTACTGATGCAATTATTTCTGACGACTTCGCTTTAGAACAATATCAACAATGGCAAGGATGGCAGCAAAAAATTAGGCGTACCCAGTCAGACTCCGCATTTTATCTCTGCTTTCAACTTCAAGCACCGACAAAAGAAGCAGACCCTTGGCAACTCCAATTTCAGGTTTCGCCAAAAAAAGATCCATCGCTCAAATTGCCTCTAGCTGATTATTGGGCAATGACGGCTGCCAAAAAGAAGGCTATGGAAAAGCAGTTTGGCAAAGAGTTTGAGCAAAATTTATTACTAAATCTTGGTTATGCGGCAAGAATTTACAATCCAGTTTGGCAAGGCTTAGAAACCGATCGCCCAATTGGATTAAGTCTCGATCTCGATCAAGCCTTTGGATTCCTCAAAGAATCAGCTTGGATTTTGGAAGATGCTGGTTACAAAGTCGTTGTGCCAGCTTGGTGGACACCTGTGGGAAGACGCAGAGCAAAAATGCGCCTCAAAGGATCGGGTAAAAAAGCAGCTAGCAGCAAGACTCAAGCCAAGAGCTACTTTGGTTTTGATCAGCTTGTAGAATATCAGTACGAATTAGCGATCGGTGATGAATCCATCTCCGTCAAAGAATGGGAACAGCTAGTCAACGCCAAAGTTCCTCTGGTCAAGTTTCGCGGCGAATGGATGGAACTTGACCGCGACAAAATGCAAGAGATGCTAACGTTCTGGCAACAGCAAGGACAAGGCAAAACTGAAATGAGTCTAATTGACTTGATGAAGTTAACCGCCACTGATCCTGATTGGGAAGTTGATCACGAAAGTTCTCTTGCCGAGATGATGGCAAAATTGCAGAACAAGCAGCAATTTGAGCCAGTCGAAAATCCACCACAACTGAATGGCACTTTGCGCGAATACCAAAGACGCGGCGTAGCATGGCTGCAATATCTCGAAAATCTCGGCTTAAATGGTTGTCTTGCTGATGACATGGGTTTAGGTAAAACGGTGCAGATTATCGCCCGACTCGTGAATGAAAGAGCCGCAAATAATGTCATCCCAGAAGTTACTAAAACGAAAAAGACGACTAAAACTACGAAAAGCAAGAAAACGGCTGATTTTATTGACGCAGACTCAACTCTCATCCTCACCCCAACGTTGCTGATCGCGCCCACTTCTGTTGTTGGCAATTGGCAAAAGGAAATCGAGAAGTTTGCGCCACATTTAAAAGCGATCGTCCATCATGGTAGCGATCGCATTCAAGACAACAAAACTTTTCAAGAGATCTGCCAAACTCACGATCTGATTATTACTTCCTTTACGCTAATTCGCAAAGATGAAGCCATGTTTAGCGCCATGAACTGGCATCGGATTGTGATTGATGAAGCCCAAAACATCAAAAACCCCAAAGCTGCCCAAACCAAAGCCATCCTCAAACTCGAAGCCAAGCACCGCCTCGCCCTCACAGGCACACCCGTAGAAAATCGACTGCTAGACTTATGGTCAATCTTCAACTTCCTTAACCCAGGTTATTTAGGAAAAGAAGCCCAGTTCAAAAAATCCTTTGAAACTCCAATTCAAAAAAATAACGACCAAATCCAAGCTGGCGTATTAAAAAAACTAGTCGAGCCATTCATCTTACGGCGCGTCAAAACTGACCAATCGATCATCAAAGACCTGCCCGACAAAATCGAGCAGAAGCTCTACACCAACCTCACCAAAGAACAAGCCTCACTCTATGAAGCCGTGGTCAGAGATGTGGAAAAACAACTCAATGAAGTTGAAGGCATTAAGCGCAAGGGATTAATTCTTTCGACATTACTCAAACTCAAGCAAATTTGCAATCATCCGCGTCAATTTTTGCAAGATGGTAGCGACTTCACAACTGTGCGATCGCATAAACTCAGTCGTCTGTCAGAAATGCTCGAAGAAGCAGTCTCTGAAGGCGAGAGCATCCTAGTCTTCACCCAATTCACCGAAATCGGCGAGGCGCTGGAAAAATACATCCGTCAAAAGCTGCATTACAACACCTACTACATTCACGGCGGCACAAATCGCGATAAACGCGAACGCATGATTACCGAGTTCCAAGATCCTGAGACCGAACCTTCAGTATTCATTCTCTCGCTCAAGGCTGGCGGTGTCGGCATCACGCTCACCAAGGCAAATCACGTCTTCCACTTCGATCGTTGGTGGAACCCCGCCGTCGAAGACCAAGCCACCGATCGCGCCTTTCGGATCGGTCAAAAGAAAAATGTCTTTGTCCATAAATTTGTGACCATCGGTTCCCTAGAGGAACGCATCGATCAAATGATCGAGGACAAAAAGAAACTCGCGGGTGCGATCGTGGGTGCGGATGAGTCATGGCTCACAGAGCTAGACAACGACAAGTTCAAGCAGCTTATTGCGTTAAATAAGAGCGCAATTATGGATTAAATTTATTGTCTCTCACTAACTCATGTTACAAAGAAGTTAACTAAAGCCCTCACCCCTAGTCCCTCTCCTGCGGGAGAGGGACTAGGGGTGAGGACAGATCTTCGCTCTGCGTAAGGTGAGTTACTTTAGTCATATCTAAGCCACAGTGCAATGATTAACTATGTTTTGAGTATAGCATTCCCTAAAAAATCGCTGCTGAGTGCGATCGCACAAATTACATTACAGGATGGTGCTGACTGCGATCGCCATTAATTTCTTCTCATCTTCATTTCATTGGAGCTTGGCGACAGGATAATCGGTTAACAATTGGCGTTGAGTGAGTAAATCGATCGCAGTCACGAGTAACTCGCGCTTGTCACTAATGCTAAATAAAACTTTGAGCCGATCGCAGTCGGGCTGACCCAGCGGATCGAGCATTGCGATCGCCTGCGGACTTCCTTCTCCATTAGCATCAGATTGCAATGGTTGAAAAGTATCTTTAGCTTTCTGCCCGAACTGCATGACGATGCGATCGCCATCAAAACTTACTTCTGCTGCACCGATGGGACGACTTTCGAGTTCGCCAATAGTTAGCGCAATTTCCGATTGATTTGGTTGAGTTACTCTGAGTATTAGCTCCACAGGGCGACGAGTGGGATAGACTTGCCCTCGTCGAAATAGTGGTTGATATTTCCATTGCTCGGCACTGCGATCCCAATAGCGAATCGCATAGGAATGGAACAGATAATCTTCAAGGCTCACACCTTGACTGAGCATCAAAGCACCATGGGCGATCGCTTCAAAGGGCTTATGACTATATACTTTTCCCATTTTAAAATAGTCTTCAACAAATGTACAAACCGATGGAATCAGCGTACAACCACCGACTAAGAGAATATGTTTAATATCCCCTTTGAGAATGCCTTTATTAAAAGCGCGATTGATTAATTCATCGATCGCAGATTGCAGAACTCGATAAAATCCTTTGCGCTCTAATAATTCCTCGAATTGAGCGCGAGTATAGTTAATCTCGATCGCAGATTGCGTAGCCAGATCAAAAAAGATTTCCGAAGCTACTTCTGTTTCCGAAAGTGTAATTTTAATCCGTTCCATGAGAAACTTGAGAACGCTTAAATTAGTCACTGCATTTGGATCAGCAATATCTTCACGACTTTCCAAATAATCTTGGACTAACCATTGATCGATATCTTCACCACCAATGGTATATCCAGTTTTGGTGATTGCTTCTGCTTTATATTCTGTCCATTCACTGCGATTAACCCCAATCTGTTCTCCCCATTTAGCGACATTTTCACTCCTTGGCAATCGCACCAATGATAAATCTAATGTGCCACCACCAAAATCAATTACTAATACTAAAGCACTAGGCGCGACCGCCCCATAGCCAAGAGCCGCCGCCGTTGGTTCATCCAGAATCCGAATCCGAGGCATTTGTACTGTCGGCAGATTGGGCGCAAATATTTCAGTACTGGATGCTTCTAGCCAGCGCAAATATTTTTCGTAAGCTTGGACTGGCGCAGTCAAGATGATTTCTGATGCAAAAATCTGTTGCGATCGCAGTTCCTTGGATAGTTCACGCAAAAACTGATTGCCTAACCATTCAGGTGTAACTTTAACGCCATCAAGTTTAGGAACAAAATTTACATTAGCCACTAACCGCCGCTTGATTTGATTAAACAATCTGGGTTGCGATCGCTCTTTACCCTGATCAATCACCCGCTGACCGATCTCGACAATTTCGGCTTCAGCATCCCGCACATATACCAACGATGGCACAAGCCCATTTAAAGGTGCAGGACGATTAAGATTCTCAAAAATCATGGTCTCAGGCTG
>JAYUSC010000074.1:0-5287 GCA_043755885.1 Pseudanabaena sp.
CACGCGCAGCGTGCGCCACAGTTTTTGAGGTTTTATAAATGAGGTGTAGATATGGTTGCTGTATTAAGCATTGAGAAAGCTGCTGATCATCCATCTGACAACATAATTGAGCAAAACCTAAATACTTGGGTAAGATTCTCTTGGGATGACTTTATCCAAGTTGCTGACGATCCGAAATATCAAAAATACAAGTTTTATTACTGCAATGGAGATGCGAGAGTTGAACCTATGTCCACTGGCTCAGACCATTCAGCCGATCACGCGCTAATTGTAATTGCGATCGGTTTATTTGTGGCAGTTAACGGATTAGCCTTAAATAGTAAAGACAACTGTTCTTATCGTAAGGTTGGCAGTAGAGAATTCCAGCCTGATATTTCTTATTATGTTGGCGATCGCGCTCAGTTAATTCCTTGGGGTACTGGTGTTGTCGATCTGGATGTTTATCCTGTACCTGATTTGGTGATCGAGATTGCCAATAGTTCTTGGGCGGATGATGTCGGGAAAAAACGCTTGATGTATGAAGAATTGGGCGTAAAAGAATATTGGGTGATCAATGTCAAAAGTGCTGAGATTTTAGCCTTTGCGATCGCAGATGCGGAGAGTGCTAGAGGTAGTTATCGAATTACGCGATCGCAAGTAATTACAGGTTTAGAGATTGCACTTTTAGAAGAAGCGCTGCGCTTGTCGAGAGAAAACAATCATGGTCAAGTCACATCATGGATGCTAACTCAATTCCAGAATGGCTGAATCAGCATAAAAAAAGACTCGCTTTGCGAGTCTTTTTTTACAGGTAAGGATAGGTGGCGCTTTGCGCCGCCTATCCTTACTCACATATATTTTTATGCTGATTCAGGTTTGGGCATTGAGGCAGGATGCTGCAAAATCTCGGCTGTGGATAATTTCTCGACCATATCGAGAGTGATCAAACACTTAGTTACATCCTTGCGCGATGGTAACTCATACATCATATCCAGCATCAACTGCTCGACGATACCGCGCAAAGCTCTTGCCCCTGTTTTCCGTCGATAAGCTTCTTTGGCGATCGCCTGAACGGCATCAGGCTGAAACTCAAGCTGGACATTATCCATTTTCAACAGCTTTTGGTACTGCTTGATTAGCGCACTCCGAGGCTCCGTCAAGATCGCCATCAGGGCTTTTTCATCTAAAGGATCAAGTACAGCCGTAACTGGCACACGACCAATAAACTCAGGAATCATCCCAAACTTAACCAGATCGTCTGGCTGCAAATTTCTGAGGATTTCCGCAGTGCGCTTTTCGCGGGGAATCGACTCACCCTGCTGCACAAATCCCATCGATTTTTTACCGATGCGCTGCTCGATCAATTTTTCCATCCCACCAAAAGCACCACCGCAAATAAACAAGATATTTTTGGTGTCGATCTGGATGCAGTCTTGGTAAGGATGCTTACGTCCCCCTTGAGGTGGCACATTTGCGATCGTGCCTTCGAGCATTTTTAGTAAAGCTTGTTGGACACCTTCACCCGACACATCACGGGTAATCGAAGTATTTTCTCCCTTACGGGCAATTTTATCGATTTCGTCGATGTAAATAATGCCACGTTGCGCCTCCTCCACATCGAGATCGGCGACCTGCAATAGCCTCAGTAAAATATTCTCGACATCTTCACCGACATAGCCCGCCTCGGTAAGTGTGGTGGCATCAGCAACCGCAAACGGCACATCGAGCATTTCTGCTAAAGTTTGCGCCAAGAGCGTCTTGCCACAACCCGTGGGACCAATCAGCAAAATGTTCGACTTCTGAAGTTCGATTCCATCTTCATTCTGACCTTTTGCCGACGATTCGATAAAACTCAGGCGCTTGTAGTGGTTATACACCGCCACCGACAAAACTTTTTTAGCTTCGTCTTGACCAACGACATTTTCATCAAGATAGCGCTTGATGTCGCGAGGCTTAGGGATCTGACTGAGATTAAGATTCGCCGCAGTTTTGGTTTTCCGCTTGTCATTGGCAGGATCTTTACGTTGGGCAGATTGAGGTGGAGCGCTGTTAAATAGCTCCTCATCGAGGATTTCGTTACATAAATCCACGCACTCATCGCAAATGTATACCCCTGGTCCAGCAATTAGCTTGCGTACCTGCTCCTGCGATTTACCGCAGAAGGAACATTTAAGATGAGAGTCATATTTACTGGGCATAAGCTATCTCAATGTGAGGTGACGCAATGGCTAGACTAGGGATAGAGCTGATGGCTGGAGGCTTTTGGAGTTGGTTAAAACTTGATCGATTAAACCATATTGTTGAGCTTCCGCAGGCGACATGAAGAAATCTCGCTCGGTATCTTCCTCGATCTGTTCAATGGGCTTGCCTGTTTGGGCA
The DNA here is from genome assembly GCA_043755885.1 of Pseudanabaena sp. Classification (GTDB taxonomy): domain Bacteria; phylum Cyanobacteriota; class Cyanobacteriia; order Pseudanabaenales; family Pseudanabaenaceae; genus Pseudanabaena. Next base: position 2,359 of record JAYUSC010000074.1, read on the forward strand.
GCTAACATTTCATTAAGCGATCGCTTAATGTACAAGATTTCCCGCGCTTGGATCTCGATATCAACAGCCTGCCCTTGAGCGCCACCAAGAGGTTGGTGAATCATGATCCGTGCATTGGGCAACGACATCCGCTTGCCTTTAGCGCCAGCCGAGAGCAGAAATGCACCCATACTCGCCGCCAACCCCATGCAGATCGTGCAAACATCGGGACGGACGTGGTTCATGGTGTCGAGGATCGCCATCCCCGCGTAGACTGAGCCACCAGGGGAGTTGATATAGAGATAAATATCTTTTTCAGGATCTTCAGCTTCTAAAAATAAAAGCTGCGACATGATTAAGTTCGATGTGGTGTCATCTACTTGCGAACCCAAGAACACGATTCGCTCACGCAGTAGGCGCGAGAAAATATCAAATGCTCTCTCGCCCTTACCTGATTGCTCGACTACCATCGGCACAACCTGATTTTGGGTCGCGATCGCAAAGTTGTTTGATGCTAATTGACTAGATAAAGGGTACATGCGTTTTGACTTCACCGTAATTTTCAAGTTTTACCATACCTGTTCAAAAGCTATTATGCCTCAAAAATAGGATTGGTATCCAGCCATACTAGCTTACGCAATTTAAAAAGAGAGCGGGTGGTTTGCCCCCCGCTCTCTTTTTATTAAGCTTCTGCTGATGTTGCATCCACAGTGATCACATCTGCATCAGCCTCTGGGGAAATGCTTTCGAGCATCTCTGGCTGTGGAGTGAGTGAGCCTTCCTCGACTAATTCGATTTCAGAATGCTCGATCAACCATGCCACGGCAACTTCAGTCTGCATTTCCTCACGAATCAAGACAGCTAATCTAGCAGGATCGATATTCTGATCTTTTAGAGATTCCAAGGTGTTGGCGACTCTTTCTTTAAGTTCAGCTTCATCGACAGAGAGGTTTTCTTCTTCGGCGATTTTATCAAGAGCAACTTTGCGTCTGAGACGGTTAACCGCCTCTGGCTGATTGAGACGGCGCATTTCTTCGACCAATTCCTTGGTAAATAGTTGCTTTGCCATCGCAGGATCGATACGCTCTTGCAAGTAATTAGCTTGTTGTCTTACCAAGAAGTCTAGTTCTTGCTGCAAAAGAGTTACAGGTAGATCAACTTCAAGTTCGGCAGTTAGCGCATCAAGGACAGCGCGTTCTTTGTTGGCTTGAGTCTTGGACTCAGCTTCATCAGTTACGCGCTTTTCTAGAAGTTCGCGCAATTCGACGATCGTTTGTTTGTCGCTGATCGATTGGGCAAACTCGTCATCAAGGGCGGGAAGCTCACGACCTTTGACCGATTTGATCGTGACGACGTACTTGATTTCCTTCCCGACATATTCTTCAGGGTAATATTCTTCAGGAAAAATCGAGTCAACTTCAATCACCTGATCGATCGCAGCACCAATGATCGCTTGCACGACTTCAGGAATAAAAGCCTTTTCATCAACATCAAACTGAAAGCCTTCTTCGCCAGCATCGGGCAGTACTTCACCTGTGGCGCGATCAAGTACTTTGAGATCGACGGTGACGACATCATTTAGTTCGATTCCCCGATCTTCGATCGGTACAATCGTCGCTTTACGGACTTGAAAGTCGTTTAAGGTGCGATCGACTTCGGTGAGGTCGGGCTTAATTTCTTCAGCTTGGACGATGAAACCTTGATATTTCGCAAGTGCTACTTCTGGCTCCACGTCGATCGCGGCTTTAAAGGAGACTTCTTGCCCTGGGGTGAAGGTTTGGACAAGAGTTTCAATATCGGTAATTAGTTGAAAGCCGCCCAGAGCTTTATCTTTAACTTCTTTATTTTCAGCAAGGGCTTCGGTTAAGGTTTTTTCTAGCAACTCTTCGAGGACATTGGCTTTAAGGCGCTGACCACCAACTTGTCTCAATACAAGTTGCGTGGGCGCTTTGCCTTTGCGAAAACCGGGGACCTGCATTGTGCGCGTCAATTCTTTGACGATGCGATCGTAAATTGCTTGAGACTTTGCTCCTTCTACTTGAATGTCAAAACCAATTTGACTAGCGGGAAGCTTCTCTAGAGTGACCTTCATTATTTAAATATGCCTAGATTAAGTATGCCTAGATTGAATATATCTAAGTACCTCGTCATAATTAAAAACCCAAAGCCAGAACCTGTACCGCCTGCTACGCGGGCGGTACAGGTTTTGGGGTTTTATATTTAATTGTGCCTAGCTACTTAGAAATCAAAAAACATTGTTTGGACTTTTGCCAACTTATGGCAAAGCTGTCAGCAATTGCCAAATTATGACAAGTCTATGATAGTACGATATTTGCGATCGCATATTTCAAAAAACATAAATCAATGTATAGTTGCGCTTACTTGCGTGACACGACGGTAGGACGATCATCGCTTGGTCTAGTTGGTGATGTCGGAGCAGATGCTGCGGGATTGTTTGGTGATATGGGTTTAGCCGCAACAATGTCACGCAGTGACGGGGTAATCGCTTCAGACCCATCTAGTAAAATTTGTAATTTCGGTCCCGCTGTAGCAAGGCGAATAATCACCCCATCCTGCACGCGCTCATTATCAATTTCCTGATCGTTAATGTATGTACCGTTTGCGCCAATATTGACGATTTCCCAATAGAGAGAGTGACGATATAGCTCGACATGGTAGCGAGAAACAACAGAGCTATAGAGAATCACGTCATTATCGCCCGATCGCCCAATCCGAACTACAGTCTCAGATTTAAATTTCCATGTTTGGATTGGTATCGATTCGATGGGGTGGAGTAGATTTAGCGTAATCACGGGTTTAATGTGGGAATTTTGCAGGATTAGGAAGTTTTTGACCGCCTATGCTACAGGATTTACTCTTATTCCAAAAGTTTAGCATTGACTTTACTTTAATCATTAAAGAACCAGTTTTTTGTGGCGCGGCGAAGCCG
>JAYUSC010000075.1:0-2291 GCA_043755885.1 Pseudanabaena sp.
AGCGCCGCCTTCTTTTATTTGGGTTTTGCCAACAAATTTAAAAAAGTGTTACGAAGCAACACTTTTTTAATTTATTGGTTCTGGTTTGAGCGCAAAGCGCTGTATTTAGCCTAGTGCAGGCATAACTCTGGGTAGCTCAAGGCGCTGTTGAGCTACGGGACGACGTGTACGACCTGAGAGACGGAAACTGAGGCTTTGTAGCTCGATATGCAACTGGCGGTTTTCTTTTTGCAGCGCTTCGATCTTTTGTTTGATCGGCACAATTCGTTCGGCAAACTTAGCCCGATAAATATTTGGCAACTCCTGTACGACTTGCTCTAGCATCCGATTGCGATCGCTCATTTCTTGGATGGTGTGACGCAATTCTAAGGCTTCGCGATCGCGATCTTGGATCAGCGCTTGAGACAAAGCTAATTGATTATCGACCATAGCAAGTTTTCCTGCCAAGCAGCGCATCTCTTCTGAATGATGCTCATGTACCTCAGCATTTGGCAAAAAGGCGGTATTTCCCTTTACCAAACGAAAAAGCTCTTCAGAAAGCTGCTGTACTAACAGATCCTTTTGTTCTAGATCAACCTTAAGTAAATTAATTTCTTTCTGAAGGTTGACTGTCATGACTTCTGAGGTGTTTGTGAGGGCATTTACTGTGGCATTCATAGGTGCAATTCATTTAGGGAATTTAGGCTAAGATATATATCACAGAAGTACTCAATTGGCAATTAATATTTGTAGCAGGATCACTTAGTGCGTGTTGGCTATGGTGACGCAAAGCGACTCAACAGCCAACACTTATTTACAATTCGTTCTGCGCTAAACCTGTAAACACAAGCGTTGCGGGGCCAGTCATCAAAATGCGATCGCTTTCGGCTAACCAATTAATTTTAAGATCGCCTCCAGGTAGGTTCACGGTACAAATGCGATCGCAAAGATCATTCAACACACCAGCCACCACCGTCGCGCAAGCACCCGTGCCGCAAGCCAGAGTGGCTCCTGCGCCACGTTCCCATACCCGCATTTTCACATAGCCACGATTAACGACTTCCACAAACTCCGTATTTGTGCGTTTGGGAAATACAGGATGATGTTCAAACAGAACGCCAATTTCCGCTAAAGGAATCTGATCGACATCATTAACAAAGATCATGCAGTGAGGGTTGCCCATGCTTACAGTCGTTACATTCCAAGTCTTGCCGCCAACTTCGAGCGGAAGATTGACAACCTTGCGATCGCGCTCGCCTAAAGTCGTCGGAATCTCGGCGGCAGTCAAAAATGGTTTGCGCATATCCACAGTAACTTGTCCATCTGCATCCATTTGTGGCACGATCAAGCCTGCACCAGTTTGAATTTGATACTTGCCATCCGTAGTTGAAATATTCAAGTCCTGCATGAATTTAGCCAAGCAGCGAATTCCATTACCACACATCTCTGGCTCTGAGCCATCGGAGTTCAGAATCCGCATCCGATGTTCGCCCTTAGTCTCGGCTAGCAAAAAAATCACCCCATCTGCACCAATCCCAAAATTGCGATCGCACCATTTGACAGCCTGCTCAGGGGTGAGGATTGGTTCGGCACTGTGACGGTTATCAATCAGGATAAAATCGTTACCTAAGCCGTGATATTTACTAAATGCGATCGACATGGATTAATTCAATATATTTTTGAATATTATATCGATCTCCATCGCCTTTTTGGGTTTTGATTTTGCCTAATACAGAGGACTACAGCTATACTTTGTGTATAGATCGTTCTATTTATTTGGATAGCTAATAAATACTAAAAACTACTATGACATATGAATTTCCTGAATGTACTCAAATTTTATTAGAAGCGAAGAAAGAGAAAGGCGTAACCTTTGCTGATCTTGAAAAGCTATTGGGGTACGATGAAGTATGGATTGCTTCGCTTTTTTATGGTCAAAATAGCACCACTCCCGAAATTGCCAAGAAGATTGCTGATGCATTAGATCTTGGTACAGCTTTGGTTGAACCTCTGTGCAATTATCCTAGTAAAGGGCTGGGACCAGTCGTACCAACCGATCCATTGCTCTACCGCTTCTATGAAATCATGCAGGTCTATGGCTATCCGATCAAAGCAATCATCCATGAGAAGTTTGGCGATGGCATCATGAGCGCGATTGATTTCACCCTCGACATTGAGAAAGTGGAAGATCCCAAAGGCGATCGCGTCAAAGTAACCATGAACGGCAAGTTCCTTCCTTATAAAAAGTGGTAAGGATCGCAAATTAAATAAAACCCAATACTATTGCGGCGGGCAAAGCCCGCCGCAATAGT
>JAYUSC010000076.1:0-12988 GCA_043755885.1 Pseudanabaena sp.
GGAGAGGGGAACAAGAAAAAGACAGCAATCTTGCTCCCCTTCTCCTGCGGGAGAAGGGGTTGGGGGATGAGGGCAGATCTTCGCTCTGCGTAAGGTGAGTTACTTATACAAACTGAGATTAATAAGTTCCTGCTTTATTTGCAGTGTCTTTGAGATTGGCGTTAAAGAACATCGGAATGAACTTCTCAACAAAAGAAGCAGGATCTTTATCCCATGCTTTTTTGACTAGATCGATTCTGGTCTTTTGCAAATCAGAAGAGAACAAAGTCTGAGGAAGTTGATCGATTAGGTATTGTGGGCGCTGCCATAGCGGGAGCGTATCCGCAATCTTCATCAAGTTCTCAACACGACGAACTTCTGCACCAGCAAGCACATCCATTCCCGACTCATAGGCGGCCTGCTCGATCGCAGCATATTTGCGCTTAGCAGTATCCACTTTGGCATGGAGAGCTTCACTCTTTTTTCCGATTTCGGCTAGCTTGCGATTGCCCCACCGAACATGTTCTACCTCTTCAGGCATGATCTTTTCGATAGTTTCGCGAACCTTGATATTTTCGGGAGTTTGTTCAGACTTTTGCAAGGCGCGAATATGGGCGGCGAAATATTCACAACCGCGCTTCTCGGTGACATTGATGGCGGCAAGAGATTCGATGATGGTATCTTCAGGATTGCTGCCGATGGTGTCGTAGCTAATCATCCGCTCAAACTCATCGATATAGGAAGTCCCAGGGGGAGTGCCGATATCTTCGCCAAGTTCATAGAGTAAGTCGGTCAGCCAGAGAGCGTGACGCGCTTCGTCTGCAACGTGATGCGATAAATCTTTAATCAAGTCGCGAGGCTTACCATCGAGTCTTTCGATCAGGTCGGTCAGATCTTTGCAGCTACGTTGCTCATTAAAACGGTAGCGATTGATCGTTACCATATGGATTTCGCGCTGGCGCACCACTTGATCGAGGATGTCTTGGGCGCTTAGCTGTCCACGGAGTTTGTGGGGATATGCAACAGTCATTTTTTAAACCTAAATAATAACGGTAGGATAATTTGCGCTATGCGCCACTTATTCTAAGTAACTAAGCAAAATTAAAATTCCAAGATCTGTACCGCCCGCATAGCGGGCGGTACAGATTTTGATTTTGCTTAGTTACTTACAAAGATTTTAATCTTAATTTGTAAAGAAGTGTGAAGACTGAACCCATTACGCATTTATCTACGCCCTACGACTGGCTCGATCGCTCTTTAGACTCAATCCACAAGGCTAACTGGTATCGCTCTACGCAAACCATAACTAGCAAAGCAGGGGCGATCGCAAAAATCGATGGGCGCGAGATGTTGATATTTGCTAGTAACAATTATCTGGGGCTTGCTGGCGATCGCAGATTGATCGATGCTGCTATTAGCGCGACTGAAATGTATGGTACTGGCGCAACAGGCTCGCGTCTGGTGACGGGGCATCTGGCTTTGCATGAAGAGCTAGAAACTGCGATCGCAGATCTTAAAAACACAGAAGATGCTCTAGTTTTTAGTTCTGGTTATTTGGCAAATTTGGGTACGATCGCAGCGATCGTGGGTGCGCGAGATTTAATTTTAGGCGATGAATATAATCATTCTTGTTTGAAGAAGGGCGGCTTGCTCAGTGGTGCAACTGCGATCGATTATCAGCATTTGGACTTGGCTGATCTCACCGCAAAACTGCAAGCAAACCGTTCTAAATATCGGCGTTGCCTGATTACGACTGATAGTGTGTTTAGTATGGATGGCGATCTCGCGCCGTTGCGGGAAATCATGGATTTAGCCAACCAATATGACTGCATGGTCTTAGTCGATGAGGCTCATGGCACGGGAGTATTTGGCGATCGCGGTGGTGGTTTGACTCAGGCTTTAGGGATTGGGCAAGATGTAATCCAAGTCGGAACGCTGAGTAAGGCTTTGGGAAGTTTGGGCGGCTATGTGGCAGGTTCGGCTAAGCTTATCGATTTTTTACGCAATCGGGCTGCTACTTGGATCTATACGACGGGGCTTTCACCTGCGGATACAGGTGCTGCGATCGCCGCGATCAAGATCATCAAATCCGAAAATACTCTGCGTCAAAAACTTTGGCAAAATGTAGAATTTGTAAAACAGGGTTTACAAGATTTGGGTATTAGTGCGATCGCATTTGATTCACCCATAATTGCGATCGCATTTGGTGATATTGATCAAACTCTGCAAATGGCAACACACTTACGCGAAAATGGGATCTTTGCGCCTGCGATTCGTCCGCCCACTGTGCCGACTCCGCGCATTCGGCTCACCTTAATGGCAAGTCATACCCTCGAACAAATTCAGCTTTTGATGCAATGCTTACAAACTTGGTGAAATTATAAAACGCCTTTGGAGCTAGGAATTGTACTGACTCGGCGCGGATCGACTTCTACTGCCATCCGTAACGCACGGGCAAAAGCTTTGAAGGAAGCTTCGATAATATGATGGGAATTACCTTTTTCCAAAAGCCTGACATGTAGAGTCATCTGCGCGTGATTGACTACGGCTTGATAAAATTCGCGGACTAGCTCTGTGTCATAGGTTCCCACCCGCTGATTGGGAATCACTAAGCCATAAACCAAATAGGGGCGACCCGAAAAATCAAGGGCAACTTGCACAAGAGCCTCATCGAGAGGCGCAACAAAATGTCCAAATCTGGCAATCCCTTTGCGATCGCCTAATGCTTGTCCGAGAGCTTGCCCTAGCACAATCCCCACATCCTCATTGGTATGATGATCGTCAATATGCAAGTCACCCATGGCTTGGATATCGAGATCGATTAATCCGTGGGAGCAAATTTGATGCAGCATGTGATCGAGGAAGGGAATACCAGTATTGATATTACCTTTGCCCGTGCCATCAAGATTCAGCGCCACAGTGACTTCGGTTTCGCCAGTTTTGCGGTGGACTTTTGCGATGCGATCGGTAGCGTAGGACATAGCTCAGCAGGATTAAAAGATTTAAGTGAAATAGAGAATCAAGCTTTACTTTAACCTTAAACTGAGGTTAATTTATTGGCTGCACTGCAAGAAAGATTTTTAGTTTAAGTGACTCGCTATAGTCATCTTCATAGATTAACGACTTAACGATCTCGCCCAATAGATTTTTAGTAATTAATCCTTCTGCTACCCAAACAGCAATATTTTCCATTTCCAATACAAACTTTTTTACAGCATAGTCATAACCATTAAGCTCTAGAAAATAACATCCTAAGGCGATACTAGATCGCTTATTACCATCCATAAAAGCATGGGATTTATTCATCAACTATCGATCCTTGAGGCGTTTAAACACCGCTAATGTTTCTGGATCGGCTAGTTTCTGCTCTAAAGATATACTGGTTTCGACTAGCGCTTTATCTAAATATTTATAGTTATTAGTGACAACTCTGTGATGTTGAACTTCTTTTAGATAGATGATGTCGGGCTGATTGATGTATTTAGTATGTCCACCCGATCGCTCAGCAACCACCTCAATCACAATATCGAGGATGCGTGAACGGATCATTCGGGCGCGATCGCTCTCTGTTAAAAGCATGGCGAGATTGATGGTAGCCCGAAATGTAAATATGCCTAAAACTGTTATTTTGCTACCTTCATCAGTGAAGATACCACCAGTAGTGTTTAGGAAATCTTTGAGTGCTTGTCCTCGTAAAACTCTATAGCCGTTAGCCTTAAGTTCCTCTGCATGACTAGCTAGATATTTTTCGATTGTGCTTTCACTGATCTCAAACAGGGCGACTAGCTGCTGCTTAGTAAACACCACAGTATCGTCATAAGCAAAGCCGCCAAGTGCTAGATGCTCTTCTACTTTTTCTAGAGCATAGCGATTGTTTAAAATATTCTGCCGATCGCGTTGGGAGTTTGTAAGGTCATTAACCACGACAAATATCTCTGAAATAACGAATGTGACGTTGTATTGCTGCTTTTTTTAGCATAGCATCCTATCTAGTTTAGAGTTAGCATAGACTCTGATAGGCTTAAGCAGAATTTCTAGAACCAAGATCGTTGACAACCCCAATGGCAACAAATATAACAAATAAGCAATTTTGGCACGCGCTGACGATCGAGCAAGCGATCGCAGCTTTGGATACCAACCCAGAGTTGGGTTTAGAGCCATGGCAGATCAGCGATCGCCAAGCCGCCTATGGGCGCAATGAGCTAAATACAAAGTCAGGGCGTTCCAAGCTAAGTATTTTTGTTGATCAGTTTACTAACGTCATGTTGTTGATGTTAATGGGGGTGGCAGTTGTTTCAGCAGGTTTAGATTTGCGGGTGGGTAGCTTTCCCAAAGATGCGATCGCAATTGCGGCGATCGTGATTCTTAATGGCATTTTGGGCTATGTGCAGGAGAGCCGCGCTGAAGAAGCCCTTGCTGCATTAAAACGGATGGCGGCTCCGAATGTGAGAGTACTGCGAGAAGGGAAGGTTTCGGAAATCCGATCAGTGGAATTGGTGGTTGGGGATATTGTGTTTGTCGATGCGGGGATGCAGATTGCGGCGGATGGACGGTTGCTGGAGGCGGTGAAGCTGAAAGTTAGAGAAGGAGCGCTTACGGGCGAATCGGAGGGCATCAATAAGTTTGCTGATCAGATATTTGAGGAAGATGAATCTTTGGGTGATCGCTGCAATATGCTGTTTCAAGGGACAGAAGTATTGCAAGGACGCGGGATGATGCTAGTCACCGCCATCGGAATGCAGACAGAATTGGGAAAGATTGCTAATTTACTGCAAGATGTGGAACTAGAAGAAACTCCATTACAAAAGCGCATGGGAGAGCTTTCGCAAGCATTGGTGATTTCTTCTTTGGTGCTAGTTGCGATCGTGATTGCGGTGGGACTATGGCGCAATGGCGACTTTGTAAAGTTGTTAAATACATCCTTAAGTATGGCAGTTGCGGCTGTGCCTGAAGGATTGCCCGCCGTGATTACCGTGACTCTTGCTTTGGGGACACAAAGAATGGTGCGCCGTAAAGCTTTGATTCGGAAGCTACCTGCGGTAGAGACACTTGGTTCAGTGACGATGATTTGTTCCGATAAGACAGGCACATTGACCCAGAACAAAATGGTTGCCGAAAATATTTTCACCACAAATTACGCTGCTCAAATTAATGGAACTGGCTACGAACCCATTGGCGAATTTGCCCTCTCCCGACTAGCAGGAGATATGTTGGCTAGCGATCTGAATATTTATCAATGTCCAGAGTTACAGATCTTACTAGCCGCCAGTGTAATTTGTAATGATTCCTATCTACAAAAAAGCTCTGCCCAAGAGACTCTGCATAGTTCGCAGTGGAAAATCATTGGTGATCCCACCGAAGGAGCGCTGCTAACCTTGGCTGGGAAAGCGAATTTCTGGCAGTCACACTTTACGCAATATTTCTCTAGGGTTGCCGAGATTCCCTTCACGCCTGAGCGGAAACTGATGAGTGTGATCGCCGCTATCAACGATATGGATGCTGAAGACACGCCCGAAGCGATGCGAATGATCGAGGCTTTATTGCCGCGCACACCCTATTTGCTATTTTGTAAAGGTTCACCTGAGTTGGTTTTGAGTCATTGCGATCGCATTCAACTAGATAAACAAATCGGCTTAATTACAACTTCCTATAAAAACGCCACGAACATCCAAAACACTCTGCTTGCATCTAAAGGAATGCGGGTATTAGGATTTGCTTATCTCCCGCTCGAAAATTTACCAACAGAAGCAGAACTTGCAGATATAGAGAATAATCTCGTTTGGCTGGGACTAGTGGGTATTCGTGACGCTCTAAGGTTAGAAGCGGCGGCGGCGGTGCAAATCAGTCGTCAGGCGGGGATTCAGACCACGATGATTACAGGCGATCATCAACTGACGGCTCAAGCGATCGCCCGTGATTTAAATATTTTTCATCCAGATCGCGATCGCATATTAACGGGACAAGAAATTGAATTAATGGATGACGACCAGCTAACTGCGATCGCAAAGCAAACTGCTGTCTATGCCAGAGTCTCACCTGAGCATAAACTGCGGATCGTGCAAGCATTGCAACACAGCGGCGAAATCGTGGCGATGACAGGCGATGGTGTGAATGATGCGCCTGCTCTCAAACAGGCGAATATTGGTATTGCCATGGGAATTACGGGAACAGATGTTTCTAAAGAAGCTAGTGACATGATCTTGCTGGATGATAACTACGCAACGATTGTGGCGGCAACTGAGGAGGGGCGAACGGTTTATGCCAATATTCGTCGCTTTATTAAATATATTCTTGGCAGTAATGTCGGTGAAGTAATTGCGATCGCATCGACTCCCTTTCTCGGTTTTGGCGCAGTGCCACTGACTCCTTTACAGATTTTGTGGATGAATCTAGTCACCGATGGTGTCCCAGCCCTAGCGCTTGCCGTAGAGCCTGCTGAAGCCGATGTGATGGAGCGTCTTCCTTTTGATCCGCAAGAAAATATTTTTGCAAGGGGATTAGGTTGGTATATCCTGCGAATCGGCGTTGTTTTTGGGTTGCAAACCATCGTTTTAATGGAACTGGTTTATAACTCTGGCAATCCCTCATGGCACGCACATTGGAAGACGATTACATTTACGACACTCTGCATTGCTCAAATGGGTCATGCCTTAACTTGTCGTTCTGATTCCAAACTAATCATTGAGTTAAATCCGATCTCTAATCCCTACCTATTAGTTTCTGTGATTTTTACCACAGCTCTACAACTTGCTTTGCTCTATGTGCCAACCTTACGCCAATTTTTCGGCACTGATGCTCTTTCGGCTTCAGAACTAGGTTTATGCTTTGGATTTAGTTTGTTGTTAGTCCTGTGGGTGGAATCAGAGAAGCTTTTCTCAAGGTGGTGGGTTAAGCGCAGTTCTTCAAAATCTCCTGTAAAACCTTATTCCTAAGCCAATGAAAAGAAAATTTCCTTGGTTGCGATCGCTACTTGTTTTAGGCTGTTTTGGTCTAGTAATTTCGTTTGTGATTCCCTTACTTGATCGGATCATTCAAATCTATCAACTCGTGGCAACTTCTTCGCCAATTTTGGGCGGTTTTGTAGTTCTCTTAGTAATGGGGTTATTAGCAGGTTTATTCTGGATTATCTGGCGATATTTACGCCTATTTCAGTCTGAGCCATCTAAACCGCGCCCCATTCCTGAAGCGCCCACGGACAAAATCGAAGCGGCTCAAGATAGTCTCGAAGCGCTAGAAAATCAGGTGCAGCAAATCCAAGATGAGGTAATGCGGCGATCGCTATCTGAGCAAACCGAACAACTCAAACAGAACTTCATCCGCCAAGAATTGCGCGTGGTCGTATTTGGGGTTGGCTCCGCAGGTAAAACTTCATTAGTAAATGGATTACTTGATCTATCACTGCAAGATGTCACCAGCAAAGGCGCAGTCGGCGCAACCATGGGAACTACGCAACTGGGCAAAGTCTATGCACCTGTCAGGTTTCAGAATCTTGATGTCCCGATTCAATTTACTGATTGCCCTGGCATATTAGAAGCAAGTGCTTTGGGTAGCGATCGCGAACAGGAAGCGCGAAAAATTGCCACAGAAGCAGATTTGATTGTGTTTGTGGTAGATGATGATCTACGGAGTTCAGAATATGAAGTTCTCAAAGCCCTGACTGACATCGGCAAGCGCACAATTCTCGCGTTCAATAAAATTGATCGCCTCACTAAAAGCGATCGCGAAATCATTCAAACGAGTTTGCGATCGCGAGTCTTAGATTTTATCGCACCCGAAGACGTAGTTGCGATCGCTGCAAGTCCAACTGCGATTACGCTTGAGTCTGGCGAAGTCGTCATACCCAAACCCAAAATCCAACCGCTTTTAGCCAGAACTCTCGATATTCTCAGTTATGAAGGCGATGAACTGGTGGCGGATAATGTGTTATTGCGATCGCAGCGCCTGACAGAAGCAACTCGGGAAGTCCTCTCCCAACAGCAACAAGCCGAAGCCGAAAAAGTCGTTGAGAAGTTCCAATGGTTAGTCGTGGGTGTGGTTTTTGCTACACCTTTACCTGTGGTTGATCTGCTTGCCACCGCCGCAATCAACGCCCAAATGGTTGTAGAAATCGGGAAGGTCTATGGCTGCGAGATTAATATCGATCGCGGCAAAGAGTTAGCCAATTCGCTCACCCGCACTCTGGTCAGCCTTGGCATCGTCAAAGGCGTAGTCCAAATCGTGACCACTTTAATTTCCGTAACTGTAGTCGGGCTAGTTCTCAAGGCCACAGTTCAATCAGTGACGGCGGCTTACCTCACACGCATTGCGGGTAAAAGTTTTATCGAATATTTCAGTCGCGATCGCGATTGGGGTGATGGCGGTATTAGTGAAGTTGTCCAGCGTCAGTTCCAACTAAATCGCCGTGATGAGTTCCTCAAAGTTTTTGTCCAAGATGCCGTCAATCGAGTGATGGTGTTGGTCAAGCAAAAAATATAGGTTTAAAAGTGGCGATCGCAATTTTCGATCACCTTATTCCAGATTGCAAAATGAAGCTCTTTATTGTGTTTGCGATCGCTTCTAATTTCTAAAACTTGAGTTCCCTTCGTATTCAGAGAATTAATTAGGCGATCGCCAAAATCTTGCCAATCTTGAATGAGAACATGTTCGCAATCATAGGTGGTGATAATTGGGGCAAAGTCTAGACCATGGGCTGTGCCAAAGAATTCTTCAAAGATGTTTTCATATTTGGAAATTGGTAACAAATTAAAAATACCACCACCATCGTTATTAAGAAGAATCACTGTGAGAGAAATATGATATTTTTTGACAGCAAGCAATCCATTTAGATCATGATAAAACGCTAAATCTCCACAGATGAGAACCATCGGGCGATCGCATCCCCAAGCTGCGCCCAGCGCACTCGACAAAGTTCCATCAATGCCATTTGCGCCGCGATTGGCTAAAACGGTAATCGGGCGATCGCAATGAAAGAATGTGTCCAAATCCCGAATAGGCGTACTGCTTGCCACATAGATATAACTATTCGCAGGGATGATTTTCGCGAGTTCTGCATAGACTTTGCCATCAAATAATTCATCAATGGTGCTAAGAGATTCTGCGATCGCATGTTCGGCGATACTTTCTGCTAGTTCAAAATCTAAGCGCCATTGCTTGTCTTGCCAAATTGATTGAGCATAGTTCTCTAAGTAATTGGCTAACTGTAGGCAAAAGCTGGTGGGATCGACATTTAAGGCTTGCGTAATGCCATGGGTGGGATCGCTATTGGTGCTACCGACGATGATTTGCTGGGAGCTAATGTGTTTTTGCAACCAGAGCAGATAGCTTTTGGAAGTGGGCATTGCGCCAAAGCGAATCACGATTTCGGGAGCATGAGTTTTAGCAAAATTTGGCGATCGCAAAAAGCTATCATAATGTCCAATTTCATCACCGCGATGCGCTCCTGTGGCTTCGATCAGTAATGGATAGCCTGTCGCCCTCGCCAAACGACGTACAGCATCGAGAAACTCTGGCGGTGAGTCATATACACCGACAACTAGCACGCCCTTGGGATAACTAATAATTTGATTTGCCATCGATGCGATCGCATCGGTATCTAGCGATCGCCTTCCTGCAATCACTTGGCTATAAGCTTCTCCTGAAGAATTGCCAAACATTGCTTCTGGACTGCTGAGTGCCAAGTCTTCGGGGATATCATTAGCCACAGGAATAGGAGGCATCGGATCGGCAAAGGGGAAGTTGAGATGAACTGCGCCTGCGGGCGTATCGCCTTTACCAAGGGCGATGCTGACACTGCGACCAATTAGCGATCGCAGATAGCGCAATCGAAAACCGAGAATCTCTGGTGTTCCCACTTCAAAAAAGTAGCGAACATATTTTCCATAAATATTAATCTGATCAATGGTTTGCCCAGAGCCACAATCACGCATTTCTGGAGGACGATCAGCAGTCAAGACGATCAGGGGAATCTGACTATAATAAGCTTCAATAATTGCAGGATAGTAATTTGCGGCGGCGGTTCCTGATGTGCAGAGCAGCGCCACGGGAGCTTTTTGGACTTTCGCAACACCGACTGCAAAAAAGCTACTTGAGCGCTCATCGATATGCACCAAAATCTGAAAATCAGGACTGCGATCGCGTAATTCAGCGAAAGCAATCACTAGCGGCGTAGAGCGCGATCCAGGAGAAATGCAAACTGTCCGCACACCTGAGCGATAGAGTTCTTCCGCAACAATGCTTGCCCAAAGTGTATTGCGATTGGCGGTATTCATCTGATCGTAGTTCCATTGGCGCTAAAGTGGAGGCTGTAGCCAAGCTCGGTTAACATTTGGCGCAAGATCGGCAAGCTCAATCCCAAAACATTAGTATGACAGCCTTCGATTCTTTCGATTAATAATCCTCCCAGCTTCTCCATCGTAAAACATCCTGCACAGCATAGAGGCTCTCCCGATTCTGCGTAACTCTCAATTTCCGCATCCGTAGCATCAGCAAAATAGACCTTAGTTACCCCGTGGCGCATTACAGAACGTTGATTTTTCGCATCAATCAAATAATGCCCTGTATAGAGTTCACAATAATTACCACGCATCTTTTGCCATGTTGCGATCGCAATTTCTTTGGAGTCAGGCTTACCATATATCATGCCATTGAGATACATGATCGAGTCACAGCCCATAATCAGCGCATTCTGTCCTGCAAATTCTGTGGCGATCGCTTTAGCTTTGCATTGCGCCAAGGTCAGCACCAATGAGGTGGGGTCGCTAACCTGAATCGCATCTTCGTCAAAATAACTGACTTTGATAATGGGTTTGATCCCAGCATTTTCTAAAATGCTTTTACGGGTAGGAGATGCGGAAGCAAGGACAAAAATGGGGTTGGACATAGGATCTAACAAAATAAATAAGAGAGAAGATCGGAATATGTGTCAGTTGTTCTCTTATTTACCCTACCGTATTTTCAGCTTTAGCGTATGTTGGATGTCTACCTACAGTTGCTATCCGATTTTCTGGATTGATACTAAAATATAACTAGATTAAAATTTCTTAATATTTGGGCAATCGTATCGTGCTAATCCAATCAAACTGGCTCAAAAGACTACGAGAAAACCCGTTTGACCTAGAGCTAGGTGCGATCGCAGTTATTTATTTTGTGCAAGGCGCTATGGCGATCTCGCAACTTGCTGTGAGTTTTTTCCTGAAGGATGACTTAGGGCTAAGTCCTGCGGAAGTTGCCTCAATGGTGGGCATTACGATGCTGCCTTGGACGGTTAAACCTTTATATGGTTTGATTTCTGACGGATTTTCTATATTTGGCTATCGTCGCCGCCCTTATTTGTTGCTGTCGAGCATTTTAGGCGTTTTTGCATGGACAAGCATGAGTTTATGGGTGACGACTCCCTTTTGGGCGATCGCCATGATTGCCACTGGCTCTGTATCCCTAGCCTTTTCTGATGCGATCGCCGATGCCCTGATTGTCCAACGCGCCCGACTAGAGCCAGAAGGCGATGCAGGATCGTTACAGTCCTTTAGTTGGATTTCTTCTTCAATTGGCGCGATTATCTCCGCTTATTTAAGCGGCTACCTACTAGAACATTTTGGCGCGAAATTTGTTTTTGAAATTACGGCGATTTTGCCGCTTTTTGTAGGTATTGCAGCTTTTGCGATCGCCGATCCACCGATGTCCACTATTTTTATTGTGGCTCCCGATCCCGCTCATAATTCGATTGATGGTTCGCCTGCGGTCAAGCCAAAAGCTCTATCCAGAAATTCACAAATCTGGATGTCGATGAAATTAAACCTGAGTCAATTGCGTCAAGCCTTCACAAACAAGGCGATTTGGCTACCTGCGGCTTTCTTATTCTGTTGGCAAGCCTCACCGAGTGCCGATACAGCTTTCTTCTATTTCACAACCAATGAACTGAAGTTCAACCCTGAATTTCTAGGTACGGTGCGATTTTTTGCGAGTTGGGCGGGATTGCTTGGTGTATGGCTATTTCAGCGCTTTTTTAGAGCAGTACCAACTCGCAAGATTTTCTTCTGGACAACGATTATTTCAACTTTGTTGGGACTAACCAGTTTACTGCTTGTCACCCATACCAACCGAGCGTTAGGTATTGACGACCGCTGGTTTAGTCTCGGTGATAGTTTGATTTTGACTGTGGCGGGTCGCATTGCTTTTATGCCAGTTCTAGTCTTAGCAGCACGGCTCTGTCCTGAAGGGATTGAAGCAACATTGTTTGCGCTATTGATGTCAGTTTTGAATATTTCGGCTTTATGTTCTTTTCAGTTAGGGGCAGGCTTAACTTACCTTTTAGGCGTTACCGAATCCAATTTTGATAATCTGTGGTTACTGGTTTTAATTGCGAATCTTACTAGTCTTTTACCACTGCCACTCTTAAAGTGGTTACCTGACGAGAAAAATTGCAAGCCAGAAGAAGCCAAGCAGGGCAACCACGGGGAGACTGCCCCTACCTAAAAAATTCAGATCCTGTAGGGCTTGCGCCACAGGGCGCAGCCCTAAACCTCGGCTATCGTTGTCGGATAAAATCAGCCGTTAAGATTTGTTAAAATGTCATAGATTAAACAAGTTTAGGAAATTGTAATGGCAAAGGTCGAGATTTATACATGGCGTATGTGTCCCTTCTGTATCAGAGCAAAGCATTTGCTCGACAAGAAAAACGTAAAATATACAGAATATGTGATCGATGGGGACGATGCAGCGCGATCGGCGATGGTGGCTAGAGGTTCTGATGGCAAGCGTTCTGTCCCTCAGATTTTTATTAATGACCAGCATATCGGTGGTTGTGATGCCATTCATGATCTAGAGGCTAAGGGTAAGCTTGAAGCTTTGCTAGCCTAGCGTGGTTTCTGCAAGAGTTTTATTTGCAGCGCAGAGCGCTGTAAATAAAACTCTTGATTTTTGGACGATCGCTGACCTCGTTAGTTCTGATTGGTATATTAAGTAGCTAGGTGCAATTAAATATAGAACCCAAAGAAGCTGGTTCGCCCGCGCA
>JAYUSC010000077.1:0-5275 GCA_043755885.1 Pseudanabaena sp.
GGTTTTATATTTAATTGCACCTAGCTACTTATATAGCCTTTCCTACTCTAAATATACTCCCTTCCTTCCTGAGTGGTACAGCGCTCCGCACTGCACCACTCAGGAAGAAAATAAAAAAAGGGTGCGAAGCACCCTTTTTTTATTTTCTTAGCATTATTTTGTAGACAACTGTAGCTGTTGCAGTTGGTATTTCTGATTTTTTAAGGTTACTGTTGATCTTGCCTAAGCCATTCTCAGTGCCGACCCAGATCTGTTGATTGTGAACCAGTAAATTGATAACTGAACTACTGGGCAAATTATAGATCGATGATGTAATTGCCCCATTGTCGGTATTAGCAAGCACTAACCCATCTCTCATGCCAATCCACAACTCGCCGTTTTTACTACTTACTAAAGCCACAATATCGCGCCCAGTCACAGAATTAATGCGTGCGATCGCTTTATTAGTTTTCGGATTAATTTCAAACACATTGCGGGGCGTACCTGCCCAAATCTTGCCCGATGGATCAACTGCGATCGCTTGGACGATTTGACCTGATACATAGGGAATTCGTGCTGTGATTTTGGCTGTCCCAGGATTAATTTTAAACAAGCCATTTAATGTGCCAACCCAAATATTGCCAGCATTATCAATCTGCATCACATTGGCGGCTGTCCCAGGGATATCGGGAAGTCTGGCATAGGTCTCAGCATTGTAAGGACTGATCCGAGTAATACCTTGATCAGTGCCTACCCAAATAAAGCCAGCTCGATCCATGGCTAGACTCAGAATCCGACTCGAAGCTAGTTGGATCGCGATGTTTTCGATTTTGCCTGAGTCAGGGTCGATTTGGTACAAGCCTGAAGTTGTGCCGACCCAGAAGTAACCTCGGTTATCTTCTAAGAGAGCGGTAACAGTAGAATTTGGTAAAGATATCGATGCGATCGCATTTCCAGACTTTTGATCGATTTGCATTAAGCCTTGCCAAGTTCCGATCCAGAACCGCCCTTGCTCATCTACGAGGGTTGAACTAATTCGACCATCTAGGCTTAGCGATGGATTACGGGCAAGACGAATATTTTGGGATGTGACTAGGTTGTGGCGGTCAGAATTAATCGCATCTGCGTTATTAATGACTCCATAGGTCACAGCGCATAGACTAGCTGTGCTAACCGTTATTGCTAATAAGGCTTTTGAGAAAATCTTAGAGAAAGTTTTTGCGATCGCCCCAGATATCTTTTGCGTTGTCAACATCTTAATGTCCTCACTACACCTTATTTGCACTCTTTCAAGCGTCAGATGTTAACACAAGAGATTGCGATCGCCACATCAATTTTAGGCTTACGCTTATAAAACCCAAAAGACAATGGCGGCGCGTTGCGCCGCCATTCTCTTTTGGGTTTTATAAAGGCGGCGCAGTGCGCCGCCTTTAGTTTACGGTTTTGGTGCTGGAGCTACGGGGACAGGAGCAGGGATTTCGGGCTGAACTGGCTGTGGTGGCGGCTCTAGAGGAACAGGTTGTGACGGTGGCTCTATCGGTGTCGCTACAGGATTAGTGACAGGTGGAGGATTATTTGTCCTTACTGGCTCTGGAGGATTGTTGGTAGCAGGAGGAGGATTGCTTGGTCTTGTTTCTGGAGTCGCTGGAGGTTCATTCTTAGCGGCTGGTTGGTCTCTTTGCCTGTTTTCAGGCGGAGCTTCGCGTCGTTCTTCTCGTTGATCGCTGCGATCGCTATTTGCTGGGGCAGAATTATAGGTAGCTTGATTGCGATTAGTGGTTTCACTAGCTTTGGGCAAGTCAGAGCGGCGAAACTCAATCGTCTTAGCTTCTTTAAACGATCCTGTTACCCCAAATTCAGAGGTGATTTGTGGCAAGCTTGCTAGCTGAGAGTTAAAGCCAAAAATTAGGGGATTATTGACGATGCGCTTATCAATACTTTCTTTGTCAAGGCGTTTTGGCGCAGAAGCTTTACCATCGGCTTTGATTTTAATTTCTTCCCCTTTGCCAATGGTGACGATTTCTGATGTGCTTTTTAGCAAAACCGTAACTGTGCCATCGAGAGCAATCACCCGACGATCTTCGGACGCTTTTTCGGGGATTTCTACATATACCGTGCCATCATTGCTAGAAATTTCGCCAAAGGGGGTTTTGACTTGGGCTGGAGATTTGAGATCTTTAGCTGCCCAAGCTACTAAGCGTCCAGAGGTAAATTCGACTTGGTTTTGTGGCTTGAGGGTTAAGGTTGACTTGCCGCCAATTCTGATGATCGCACCACTGCGTAATGTCACTTGAGCCGTGGAGGAGTCCTCAGTGCTAACACTTTCATTGACTTTAAGTGGCACACCAATAGTCGCAGGTCTGACGGATGTGGCATTAATATACTTAACGCGCACAGGATAGCTGCGGATTTCACTAATTTCGGCGATCGCTTCTGTCGGTAAAGCCTCAGAACTAAACGGTTTAGGAGGTTGAGTACCAGCACAACTAGGCAGCCCTATGGCTACTAGAGATAGGAACAGAAGTGGCAAAATTTGCCCAGATATTTTAGATAACTGCCAACGCTGCATCGTAAATTTTTTGTAGAGTCTACAAAGCCAGTTTTTTCGCTATACTAGAAAGTCTGGTTAAAACCGTAAATTCTAATGTATCTATATTAGTTCTAACTTCGTTGTTTGACCATAGCTATCAGTAATTCTATCTAAGTCTATAAGTAGCTAAGCACAATTAAATATAAAATCCCAAAATCTGTACCGCCCGCTACGCAGGCGGTACAGATTTTGGGTCTGGGTTTTTAATTGTGCCGAGGTACATATAGACTAGATCTATCTTTAAACGAGTAAGAGTCAAAAGCACATGGCAAAAAGTAATTTGCAGGTCATGCTGACCAAAAATGTTACAAAATTAGGTAAACTCGGCGACTTAGTATCGGTAGCGCCTGGTTATGCCCGAAATTTCCTTATACCTCAAGGTGTGGCTATCCGCGCCACCACAGGTGTTGTTAGAGAAGTTGAAAGACGTAAAGAAGTTGAGCGTCAACGTTTGATCGCGATTCGCCAAGAAGCAGAAGGTCGTAAGACGGCACTCTCGACCATCGGCGGCTTTATTATCAAGAAAAAAGTTGGCGAAGGTAATGCAATTTTCGGTACTGTGACCGATCGCGAAGTTGCTCAGTTGATTACAGCGAAGTCGATGTTAGAAATCGATCACCGCGACATTACGATTCCTGAAATTAATCAAACAGGTACTTTTGATGTTTCAATCAAGCTTCATGCTGAAGTCACCGCAACCATCAAAATCCAAGTTATTGCTGAATAATTCAGTCATAAAAAAGGCGGCGCAATGCGCCGCCTTTTTTTTATGCCAAAGCATCGCGTAACATCGCGATCTTTTCAGGTAAAAGTCGGTAATAGATCCAAGTCCCTCTCCTTTCTTTGGTTAGTAAATCCGCTTCGTACAAAACTTTGAGATGATGACTGACGGTTGGTTGAGTTAAACCTAATGTTTCGACTAGCTCACAGGCGCAGACTTCATGGCTTGGTTGAGCAGCGATTAGATTTAAAATTTGTAAACGTGCTGGTTCGCCTAGCACTCGAAATATTGTCGCTAAGTAGTGGGCTTCATCGGTAGTAAGGCGACCTACTAATAGTGGTGGACAACAGACTGCAATAGGTGATGGAGGCTTCATGCCTTGTATCTTGACATAGATTAAATCTATGTGCCAAGATATTGATAATTATCAATATTGATAATCATCAATATCTTGTAAATCAACTATGGCAGTTAAATGACCGCAGTAAAGCCAATTAAACGACTATCAGTTCTCGATCGCTTTTTAACGCTGTGGATTTTTCTGGCGATGGTGGGCGGCGTTGGTATTGGTTACCTATTTCCTGCGATTGATGTGGTGATTAATCAGTTACAGGTGGGGACGACGAATATCCCGATCGCAATTGGCTTGATCTTAATGATGTATCCGCCACTAGCAAAAGTCCAATATGAAGAACTTGGCGATGTCTTCCGCAATGGCAAAATTTTGGCGCTATCTCTAGTGCAGAACTGGATCATTGGTCCTGTTTTGATGTTTTTATTAGCGATCGCCTTTTTACGCGATTCACCAGAATATATGGTGGGCTTAATTTTGATTGGCTTAGCCCGTTGTATCGCGATGGTAGTGGTTTGGAGCGATCTCGCTAGGGGCAACACAGAATATACGGCAGGGCTAGTTGCCTTTAATAGTATTTTTCAAGTGATTTTCTACAGTCTTTATGCTTGGGTATTCATCACGGTTTTACCGCCTCTATTTGGATTGCAGAACAGCGTCGTTAATGTAAGCATGGCGGAAATCGCCCAGAGTGTGTTTATTTATCTCGGTATTCCCTTTCTAGCAGGATTTTTTACTAGATACTTTTTAGTTAGAGCTAAGGGCAAAAACTGGTATCACTCCGAATTCATCCCCAAAATTAGCCCCATTACTTTAATCGCTTTACTCTTTACGATCGCAGTGATGTTTAGCCTCAAAGGAAGTGTGATTGTCCAAATCCCCTTGGATGTGGTACGCATTGCGATTCCGATGTTGATTTATTTCATCACCATGTTTGTAATTAGTTTCTATATGTCATGGATCTTCAAAGCGGATTATGACAAGGCTGCGAGTGTCGCTTTTACGTCTGCGGGTAACAATTTTGAACTGGCGATCGCAGTGGCAGTGGGTGTATTTGGAATTAAGTCGGGAGTGGCTTTGGTGGCTGTGGTGGGACCTCTGATCGAAGTTCCTGCGTTAATCAGTCTCGTCAATTTAGCTTTTTGGTTTAAGCGCAAATATTTTATATCTGAATAAAGGCTGAGCAATTATGAAACGAGTCATGTTTGTCTGTAAAAAAAACTCAGCGCGATCGCAAATGGCAGAAGGATTTGCAAAGGCTTTAGGATTTGGCAAAATTATGGTGACTAGCTCTGGGTTAGAGGCTAGTCAAGTTCGTCCAGAAGCGATCGCGACGATGCAGGCTATTGGGCTTGATATCCGTCAGCAAACGTCTAAATCTTTATATGATTTTAAACCTGAAGATTTTGATGTGGTGATCTCTCTTTGCGGTTGTGGGGTAAATTTGCCGCCCGAATGGTTGGCTAGAGAATTATTTGAAGATTGGCAGCTAGACGATCCCGCCGAAAAACCAGAGATATTTCCACAAGTGCGTGATCAAATTCAAGTAAAGGTTAAAGCATTAATTGCAAATATTGCTTAAGGGAAACCCAAGAAGAAATGATCCATATAAAACCCAAAAATGTTGCGGCGG
>JAYUSC010000078.1:0-5274 GCA_043755885.1 Pseudanabaena sp.
TAGCAATGGCTTTGAGCATGAGTTTTTGGGCTTAGATAAGCAAGGCGTACCAATCCTAAAAATCGATCGTGAGTTTCTTCTACCCTTCTCAACAGCGCTATATGCCTATGGCTTTAACTACATGATGTGTCAATGTGGTTATGATGCTGGCGCTGGCGATAGTTTGGTGAGTATGTACCATCTCGCGAAGCTGACTGATGAGGGGATTAATAAGAGCGATCGCCTCGAAGAAGTTCGCATCAAAGTATTTCTACCGCGCACCGATCCTCGTTGTCCATCGGTCTACTGGATCTGGAAAACCGCTGATTGGCAAGAGCGCGAAACCTTCGATATGTACGGCATCATCTACGAAGGACATCCTAATCTCAAGCGGATTTTGATGCCTGAAGACTGGATCGGCTATCCGATGCGAAAGGATTACGTCACTCCCGACTTTTACGAATTACAAGACGCATATTAAATAAAGAAGCACCCAACAGGGTGCTTCTTTATTTAAGTGGCTGCAACCGCACAACATTAGCCCGTACCCATTTCCGAAATTCTCTTAAAGTTGCACTTTCTCCCAAAAGTAAGCGCTTCTGTACATATTCCACGATTATCTCGGCTGGCAAATCAGGAAAAGATAAACTCTTTGCGATCGCAATATACTTGCCATCTTGTAAAGCTAAAAATTCCAACCAATAGCCATCATAGCGCCATATCTCAGGTACACCCAGCAAGGCATATATCGGTAAACGGCGATCACTAGGATTAGTAATATCCACTTCTAAAACTAGATCGGGGGGTGGATCTTGTCCCACAATCACATTTTCTTGAGAGCGAATCCTTAACTCATTTTTGAGGTAATAACAAGAATCTGGTTCACCACCTATTTTCAATTCAGGTATTTTCATCAGTAAAGAACCTAGACAGCGCATATCAATTTCTAGTTCATCCACAAAAACTGTTAGTAATCTATCAAAAAAACGACTGCTACCTTCGTGGAGTGAGAGTGGAGACATAATTTCTAAAGTGCCATTGAGGTAATGAAATAGAGTTTTACGGCGATCGCCTAGATCAGCAAGTAAACTTTCAAAAGTGTGCCAACTAACGTTGTGCAAGATCACGCGATCTTCTGCAAGCGGGCGGTTTTGCTCACACACAGAAGTAGTAATAATAGGTTTGCTTAGTGTGGTGGCAGTCATTGTGATTTCCTCTGTTCTTAATTAAGATGGGCGATCTTGATTTAGTAATTTACTGCTAGTCAGATAATTTTAGCATTTTGAAACTTTGGGGTTAGAGCGATCGCGTACACTCTTTCTCCTTTTTGTTTTATCTGTGTAATGCGATCGCCTTTAATGGCAACTTCATAACTTTTGAGCATAATTTATCTCCTTGAAGTGGTTTCAAATTCTTGTTTTTTACTAGAGATCAGAGAACGTAGGCGATCGCAATTCTCTGTTCACGAATTGAGAGTGTATTGATTTCTGTGTCTGGTGTGGCATTTTTTAGAGCTAATTCTTTGGTATGGATTGCATCATGTCCCATTGATTTTAAAAGATGGGATAAACGCACGGGTAATTGAGCATCAACAAGAAATTTCATACAAGAACCTTGTGGATGCTTTTTACTTGGGTTAGTTTAGTGGCATAGGCTAGGACTGCAAAAATGTCATCTCGCTCTAGATCGTCATAGTCTTCGAGAATTTCTTCGGTGGTCATGCCTGAACTGAGAAGTTCTAAGATCATCTCGACAGGATAGCGTAAACCTCTGATGCAGGGTTTACCATGACATATATTCCAATCTATTGTGATACGTTGTAACAGCATATTTAGATATTCCTTGTTGAATGGATTGAGACGATTTTACTCTGGTTAAATAGAAAGTGATTTTTCAAATTCTTGTTTTTTGCTAGAGATTAGAGAACGTAGGCGATCGCAATTTTCCTGTTGTTTCCTCTCCTCAAGTCCTAACCGATAAGCTTAAAGGCATAGATCACTCTAACTAACAAGTCATCGCACCATTATATTGACTTTAATTCTCAGAAAACCTTAAAAACTGCTAAAATTTCAAGACTGCTGTTAATTAGACCCAAATGCTGCTACAACCAGAAAATCAAAGCAAGAAATATCAGGCATTATTTACTGAAATTGAAGAAAGTGGAAATTTATCAGAAACGCCTAATCGGATATGACTTTTCTACAATTGTTATCAATGATTACCCCATAGACATTGCTTGTGAAGTTTTCACCAGAATTAACACGGGCGGAAAAGAACTAACTTTATTTGAAATCATGGTAGCAAAGACCTATGATCAAGAAAGAAATTTTGACTTAGTTGAGAAGTATGAAAAACTAATAGATAGTGAAGATAGAGAAAAAGACTTGAAGCTTGCTAACTATGACACCGTCCCTGAAATAACAGTTCTTCAATGTGTATCTGCTTGCTTATGTCAACAAATTCGCCGTCAAGATATTCTCAAATTACAAAAACAAGAGTTTATTGATGTATGGGAACAAGTTAAAAGTGCTTTGTTTGATGCTGTGGACTATCTTAGAACAAGACTAAGAGTAGTTGTATCTGGATTGCTACCTTATAATACGCTTCTAGTTCCTCTAACATACTTCTTTTTTAAAAATAAATCACACAGGCTTACACCATATCAAGATAAGCTTTTGACCCAATACTTTTTTTGGGTTTCGTTCTCAAATAGATTTTCTTCATCAGTTGAAGCAAAAATGACTGTTGATCTCAAACGGATTGATGAAATTTTGAAAGGTTCTAAGCCAAGCTACTTGAATGAAGAACTTCACCTCACTGTCGATATACTAAAATCTCATAAATTTGCCACAGGAGATGCTTTCTGTAAGGGAATTCTTTGTATACTTAGCTATTTTGAACCTCGGTCATTTGCGACAAACGGATCTGTGATTTTAGATAATTCTTGGCTCAAAGCAAGCACCAGTAAGAACTATCATCATTTCTTCCCCAAGAGCTATTTAAAAAGAAGTGGGATAGATGAACATGAAGCAAATTCTATACTTAATATCACGATTGTAGATGACCATACCAATAAAAATGAGATTCGAGCAAAGCCTCCAAGTATTTACATGAAGCAGTTTGCACAGTCTAACAATAAAGTTGATGTCACAATGCAAACGCATTTAATTGATGATTTGATCACTTTTGGGATATGGGATGATAATTACACAAGATTCATCTACCAAAGAGGTCAAAGGATTCTGAAAGAAATCCACCAGAGATTAAACCCTGATTTTTAAATGTTAATTCTCTCCGCGATCAACTCAAGTTAATGGCTTCTCCAGAATTGCACTCAAAGTATGAGTATAAAATAGTCGGAAAAGCTCAAGCTGCGGGACATAGAGCTTTAAAAGCAGATGTAGTTAAACAATCGTCTGATCTTGCGATCGCAAATCTATACCAGTACTTTCAAGAAGCAAAATAAGTGCGATCAACTATTTTATAAAAGAAGATTTTCAAAAGGATACTGATTATTCCATCGATAGATATTGAAATCTCGAATATCAGTGGATAGAATACGCCCATGCCCTAAATGCTCTGCTAAAACGATAAGAGAAGCGTCAGCCATATCCATCGGTAAATCACGATATTTTTGCATCAGTTCTTCTATTCTTCCATAATGATATCTATCAAGATCGAAAACATCAAATGCACCCGCCGCAACATTCGCTACAAACTTACACTGTGCATAGTTACCTAACCTGTCAAGCAAAAGATAGCAAGCTTCAGTTATGACAGGATGCGTAGTTATTAATCTCTCATTAAGATTATCGAGATATAAATTTGCAACATCATGATACTTATCACTTCGATTACCCAGAGCTAGCCAGAATCCAGTATCAACGATGATCATGCTTTCTATTTAAAATTGTTCTCAACGTTTGTTTATAGTCAGTAGATAGATTAGGATCTCCATCCGCACAACCGATAAAACCACTCTGCTTTAATAGAAAAGCTGGATCTCGCTTCTGATCTTGAAGGTATTGGTAATAAAAATCGATCGCGTATTTAATAGTTTCTATCTCATTTACTTTTGTTTGCTGCTGGATATAAGCTAATTTAGTGATATGTTCATCATCTAGAATCGCGTTGATTTGCGTAGCCATAATTTAATTACATAATCATGTACAACAGTCTAACATTGATAAACTAGTTGTTGAGTAATTATGGCAAAAGATTTAAAAGCAGAGGTGGTTAAACGATCGCATGATATTGCGATCGCAAATCTATACCAGTACTTTCAAATCGACACCATGTAATCCATTACTTGCACTCACTTCGTTAATAGATTGCCGATCGCTATACTCATTAAAATCAACATCCACACCAATCATCAATCCTGCCATCACTAATAAACGATCCGACTGATGACGAGTATGCAAAGCTAAAAGTGATCGCGGCTCCACAGGAAAAACTTGCCACCAAGCCAGTAACTCTCTATGCATCATCGCCATATCAAGCAAAAACTTCTGTGGAACATTTGGCACACACCAATCAATTGCTAAAGCAGCCTCACGCAGGGAAAGCTTAGTAAGTTCATCATAAGCAGGAGAATCTGTATAGCGTGAAATATTAGCAAGAGTTGAAGCTATATTGCCGATCTGCTGTTGCCAACTTAGTTTTTTAAATCTTTCATACAGACTTTGACGTTCCATTACACCACCTCCAAAAGATAACGAACTACTTTTTCAATTTTCGCTTTAAGTTGTAAATCCCTGACTTCCATTGTCATATTTTGTTGGCGAGGACGGATGTTGATAATTGACTCAAATCCTACCTCATTCGTTTGAGGATACCAATCTGCACCCCAGATATTTCCTTGATGACTATCATCATCTAGCAATAACTGCTCACAATCAAAATGAAGTTCACCACCACCAGCCAGAATTTCTCTTGTTACATCAACTGCAAGTTTAATTCTCAGACCAAAGAATGGTTCCGCCATTTCTCTGATTTTTTCTGAAGTAGTAGGTTCTCGAACGATAATCATGAAAATATCATTATCTTGGGTTGATTGATTGAATTATTGCTTACACATTAAAATTATAACAAAAGCTTTATGTAGTTAAACGATCGCCTGATTAGCAAATGGCTGAGAATGAAATCGAAACCGTTGGCAGATAATCAAGAAGCAGCCTTGGCGACAACTGAAGTAACTGCGCCAGTTTCGCAATGGTTAACTAGCAATGGCTTTGAGCATGAGTTTTTGGGCTTAGATAAGCAAGGCGTACCAATCCTAAAAATCGATCGTGA